>CAJBSQ010000646.1 GCA_903958265.1 uncultured Planctomycetaceae bacterium | reverse complement strand
GCGACCGTCTTCGGCAAGGCCACCCAACTGACCGATCCCTCGTTCGTCTCGGCGACAGCCGACGGTGGGCTGACGCCGGCCGCCGAGGGGTTGCTGAGAGAACTCGGCGTTCGCGAGCCAACCGTGCCCAAGCAGGAAGGCCCGCTCTTCACGCCGACGATCGCCGAAGCCCGACACGTCGAGGCGGTCCGTGGCGAGAGGTCACCCGAGCGGGCTGGAGCGGAATGGTCGCTCGCGCGGGCCGGCTCATTGCTCGCCCGTGCGGCGCTGGTCGACATGGCCGCCTTCTTCGCGGTGCTGCTCGCCGGATTTGCCTACGTGTGGTACCGCGGTGACCTCGACTGGGTCCGTGCGGTTTCCGCGGAGAGGGCCGGCTCGGCAGGCAGGACAGCGACCCGGTAAGCGGCAGCGGCGGCGATCACACCCACCATCCCGACGACCAACGGTACGACAGCAGGATGACCATGAGAGGCCCCGGATTTCTGGAGCAGTTGGAGGCGGCCGTGCCCGGCGCCGTCGTGGGTAAAAACCTGGAGGCGCTCGACCCCTGGATCGAGGTCGCTCCGGAGCGGATCGCCGACGTCTGCGCGTGGCTCGCGAGGTCGAGCCCCGTGCGTTTCGACTCGCTGCAGTGCGTCACCGCGGTCGACTGGTGTGAGCCCGACCCCAAAAAAGCCGCGAAGGTCGCGTGGCAACCGCACACCGAGATGGTCTACCACCTCTGGAGCACGCCCGCCCGTGCGAGCCTGGTGGTGAAAGCGAAACTGCCGCGGTGGCAGGCGGATGTTCCTGGCCAACCGCCGGAGATTCCGACCGTGTGCGGAGTCTGGCGCGGCGCCAACTGGCACGAGCGGGAGGTCTATGACCTGTCCGGCGTTTGGTTCACGGGCCACCCAGACCTGCGGCGGATCCTCTGTCCCGAGGACTGGGAGGGCTTTCCGCTCCGCAAAGACTATGAGATGCCGCTGGACTACCACGGCATCAGAGGGAGATAGCGATGGCACACCTGCTCGACGACGACCCGCGGATCATCGAGTTTGACGTCCGCACCGACGAGATGCTGGTCAACATGGGGCCGCAGCATCCGAGCACCCATGGCGTGCTACGGCTCGTGCTTCGGACCGACGGCGAGGTTGTCTCCGAGGTGGAACCCCACATCGGCTACCTCCATCGCTGTGCGGAGAAGATCGGCGAGAACATCACACACCGGCAGTTTATTCCATACACCGATCGGATGGACTACCTCGCGGCCATGAACATGAATCTCGGCTGGGCCCTGGCCGTCGAGAAGCTGATGAAGTACCAGGTGAGCGAGAGGGCCAGGCACCTGCGGGTGCTGATCGCCGAGTTGAATCGGATCGCCAGCCACCTCGTCGGCATGGGGGCGTACGGGCTTGACCTCGGCACCTTCAGCCCCTTCCTGTACGCGTTTCGCGAGCGGGAAAAGATTCTCGACCTGTTCGAGGAGGCCTGTGGCGCCCGGTTGACCTACAGCTACATCACGGTCGGCGGCCTGACGGCCGACCTGCCGACCGGCTGGCTGCAGCGGTGCGAGTCCTTTCTCGAGCAGTTCGAGCCGATCATTCAGGAATACCATGCCCTGCTCACGACCAACGCCATCTTCGTGAAGCGGACGGCCAACATCGGCGTGATGTCGCGGGAACTCGCGATCGATTATGGCTGCTCGGGCCCCGTGCTCCGCGGCAGTGGCGTCGACCAAGACATGCGGCGGGACGGCGAGGCGATCTACACGGCGATGTATGAAGGCTATGCCTTCGAAGTGGCCGTGATGAAAGACGGTCACTATCCCAGAGACCACGACTACCCCGCCGTGCCGGCCGATGCGGTGCTGGGCGACTGCTGGCACCGGTTCTTCGTGCGGATGCTCGAGGTGGTGCAGTCGATGGATCTCGTGCGGCAGGCGATCGACCGCTACTCGGCCTGCAAGGGCCCGCTCGGCGACCCGGTGAAACTCACCGAGAAGATGCCCGCCGGCGACGCCTACCTCGAGACAGAGTGCCCGAAGGGCCAGATGGGGTTCTACATCGTCAGCGACGGCTCGGCGATTCCGTGGCGGGCCCGGGCTCGGTCGAGCTCGTTCTCGAATCTTGCCGTCACCCATGAACTCTGCCGCGGCTGCCTGATCGCCGACGTCCCGGCGATCGTGGGCAGCCTCGATGTCGTGATGGGCGAGATCGATCGGTAAGCGAACGGATCGCGGCGCGTGGGTGGTGGGCCGCCCGTTCTGTCTGGAGGCCATGAGTCAGGCAGCAATCACCCCGGTTCCTCTGCGGGGCTTGTGGAAAGGGTTGGCGTACGGCAAACTTCGTGCGATTTTTCACGAAGTGGGTTCCCGTCCGGGAAATCCGCGGTTCGTCTGGCTTTCGAGGCGCGGCGCACGCTGACCGATGGCTGACTTTTTGATCACTACGTTGGAGCTGCCGGCATGGCTGGCATGGTCGATCACGGCCATGGTGGCGGCCGTCCTGATTCTGAACGTCATCGCCGGCGGTGCGCTGGTCTTCATCTGGGCCGAGCGGAAGATCGCCGGCCGGATCCAGGACCGGCTTGGTCCCACGCGGACCGGCGGCAAGTTTGGCTGGCTGCAGTCGCTCGCGGACGGCATTAAGCTTCTCGCCAAGGAAGACCTGATGCCCGACGGGGCAGACGGCATGCTGTTTCGCATCGCCCCCTACGTCAGCTTCTGTGCGTCGTTCTGTGCCTTCATCGCCTTTCCGTTCGCATTTGATTTCATCGGGCAGCGGCTGAACGTCGGCGTGTTTTTCGTGATCGCCGTCTTGGGGCTCGAGGTGTTTGGAGTGATTCTGGCGGGCTACGCGTCGGCCTCGAAGTGGTCGTTGTTTGGAGCGATGCGGGAGGCGGCCCAGGTCGTCAGCTACGAGGTGCCGCTGGGCATGTGTGTGGTGGTGCCTGTGATGCTGGCAGGCAGCATGGATCTGGTCACGATCGCCGAGAAACAAGGCGGGTGGTTCACCAGCTGGTTTCTATTTCACGACCCGTTCACGTTTGTCGTCTTTTGGATCTACGTGACGTGCGCGATTGCGAGCGTGAACCGGGCGCCGTTCGACCTCGCCGAAGCGGAGAGCGAACTCGTGGCCGGGTTCCACACCGAGTATTCCGGCCTCCGGTGGAGTTATTTCTTCATGGCCGAGTACGGCTCGATGTTTCTCGTCAGTGCGTTGGCCGCCATCCTCTTCATGGGAGGTTGGAACGGTCCCGTTCCGGTGGCTTCCATCCTCGGGCTCTCCGAGGGCACGAGTGACACGGCGAACTACTTCGTTCGCCTGCTCGGCATGATCAACCTGCTCGGCAAGGCCACGCTCGGCGTGCTGGCGATGATGTGGATTCGCTGGACGCTGCCCCGGCTCCGCATCGACCAGGTGATGGCGACCTGCCTCAAGTACTGCACGCCCCTGGCGGCGGCCATGTTTCTGGGGGCGATGCTCTGGCAAATCGCGCTCCCCGGGGGCCTGGTTCCCGGCCTGCGGCGGCCGGCAGCCGAAATCAGGGAGGGTTGGCTGCCCGGCCCCGGTGGCGCCGCCCGGTCGGTCGGTGAGGATGCCGGCACGGTCGTGAAGGTGGGCGCATGATGCCGTACGTCGCCACGATTGCCGCTGCGTTATTCGCGGCCCCCCTGCCGCTGGCCTTCATCAACTGGCACTCGTTCTTCTTCTTCCTGTTCGCGGCGGTGGCCTGCGGATTCGCGGTGGCCGTGGTCGCCGCCGACAGCGTGGTGCGGATGGCTTTCTATCTGGTGCTCTCGCTCGGGGCGACGGCGGGATTGTTCTTTCTCGCCGGGGCCGAGTTCGTCGGGGCCATGCAACTGATGATCTACGTGGGCGGCACGCTCGTGCTGCTCGTGTTTGGCGTGATGCTCACGGCCCAGGCCCCGTTTGTGTCGATCAAGGGGAGCGGCCGCGACAGCGTGGTGGCCGGCGTCGTGGGCGTCGTGCTGCTCGCCGTGTTGCTGCAGGCGGCGCTTTCGGTGGCGTCGTGGAGGCAGCCCGCCGCCGGGATCGTCGCCGAACCGGCAGCCACTCCGATCGGGATGGCGCTGGTGGGCGTTCGCGTTGACGAGCCCGGCGTCGGGGCGCCCGCCCGGAACGTGCGGCCAGGCTACGTGCTGCCGTTCGAGATCGTGTCGATCCACCTGCTGGTGGTGCTCGTTGGGGCTGCGTATCTCGCCCGCGCGAAGCGCCGCAAGACGCCGCGGGCGATCGAGGTGGCAGCTTCGGTCGAGCCGCCGGCGTCCGTCGCCGAGCATGCGGCGATCGGCCGTGACCGGTCGCGCGGGGCTTCGGTGCTCTCGGGAGGTCGGTGATGCTGCTAGGACTTTCATTCGCCGTGCCGCTGTTTGGCCTGCTCACCGAGCCGGTGAGCGTGGCCCACTACCTCGTCGTTGGCGCGATCCTGTTTGTGTCGGGCATCGTCTGCATGGCGATCAAGCGAAACGCCCTGGGCGTGCTCATGGGCATCGAACTGGTGCTCAACGGGGCGAACGTCAACTTCGTTGCCTTCGCCTCGCCATACCTGCAGGGGACGGGATCGAGGTCGCTCGGCCTCGACGGCCAGGTGATCGCGGTGTTCGTGATCCTGCTGGCAGCCGCTGAAGCAGCCGTCGCGCTCGCGATCACGCTCAACTTCTATAACAACCACGCGACGGTCGACGTCGATCGGGCGGACGACCTCAAGGGGTAGGCCGAAGGCCCTGTACCGTAATCATGGATCTCGCCACCCTACTCCCGCAGCTCCTCGGAATCGCCTGGCTTTTGCCGCTGGCGTCGTTCGTGCTGATCCTGTTCTTCGGCCCGAAGATGGGGCCGCACGGCCGCAACGCGGCCTGGGTGGCGACGGCCGCGATTGTGACGTCGTTGGTCCTTTCGCTGGTGGCGTTCGTCTCGTGGCTGGGGGCGCACCCCGTGACGGCCGTGCATCACGGCGGCGATCACGGTGCCGCCCATGCCAGCGACCACGCTGCCGCCGGGCACTCCGATGCCAGCGACCATGGCGAGGCGTCGGGGCACGGCGACGCTGCCGCCAGCCATGACGAGCGGGGGGTTCATGCCCCGGTGGCCTATTCCGGCGACTGGTACACGCTCTACGAGGGGGGGCGGCTCAAGCTCTCGATCGGCTGGTACGTCGATTCGCTCACGATCTTGATGTTCGTGCTGGTCACGTTCATCGCCACCTGCATCCACGTCTACGCGTCGGGGTACATGCATGACGAACTGCACGACGTCACCGACCACGAGGTGACGCTCGCGGACGGTCATCACCTCCACCGGGCCGGCCGGTTCCCGCGATTCTTTCAGGCTCTGTCGCTGTTCTGCTTTTCGATGATGGGCATCCTGATCGCCGGCAATCTGGCGATGGTGTTCATTTTCTGGGAGCTGGTGGGCATCTGTTCCTGGTTCCTGATCGGCTTCTACTACGAGCGGCAATCGGCCTCCACCGCCGCCAACAAGGCGTTCATCGTCAACCGGGTAGGTGACTTCGGGATGCTGATCGGGCTGATGGCCCTGTGGGGGGCGCTTGGCACGCTGCACTTCGCCGACGCCAAGGTCGTGGGGGCGGACGGCCAGGCGGCGACCGTGCCCGGGCTGTTCAGCCTCGTGCGGCCGGCCGAATCGGGGCATGCGCTCCGTGTTCCGGACGGGATGGTCAAGTTTGCGGCTGCCGACAAGGTGGCCCGCACCCCCGTGGCCGAGGTCGCCGGGAAGATCGAGGCCTGGCGGGCCGAGGGCCTCGGTCGCTGGTTGCTGTTCATCGCCGGAGTCGGAATCTTCTGCGGCTGCGTCGGAAAGAGCGCTCAGTTTCCGCTCTCGGTCTGGCTCCCGGATGCCATGGAAGGGCCCACGCCGGTCTCGGCGCTGGTGCACTCGGCGACGATGGTCGCGGCAGGGGTCTACCTCGTGGGCCGATTCTTCCCCGTGCTCTCGCCCGACGTGCTGCTGGTGATCGCCTACACGGGGGCGATCACCCTGTTCATCGCCGCCACGATCGCCCTGGTCGCCAACGACATCAAGCGGGTGCTGGCGTACTCCACTGTGAGCCAGCTCGGGTACATGATGCTCGCGCTGGGTGTCGGCGGCTGGGTCGCCGGTCTGTTCCACCTGGTGACGCATGCGTTCTTCAAAAGCCTGCTCTTTCTCTGCTCGGGTTCCGTGATCCACGCCTGCCACACCAACGACATGCGGAAGATGGGCGGCCTCGCGAAGGTGATGCCCTACACGGCCGGCACGATGCTCGTTGGCTGCCTGGCGATCATCGGAGCGGGCATCCCGTTCGTGATCGGCTTGTCGGGCTACTACTCCAAGGATTCGATCCTCGCGCAGGCGCTCTCCTTCTCCCAGGCCAACCCGCGGCACGCGATCCTGTTTTATGCGGTGGCCGGCGGCGCGTTCCTCACCGCCT
Organism: uncultured Planctomycetaceae bacterium; assembly: GCA_903958265.1. Lineage (GTDB taxonomy): Bacteria > Planctomycetota > Planctomycetia > Pirellulales > UBA1268 > QWPN01. Next base: position 6,611 of record CAJBSQ010000646.1, on the reverse strand, counting down.
TCTACATGTTCCGGCTCTGGTTCATGACGTTCGCCGGCAAGGCTCGCGATCATCACGTCCATGAGCATGCCCACGAGTCGCCGCAGGTGATGGTGATGCCGCTGCTCGTGCTGGCGGTGCTCGCCGTGGTGGCCGGCTGGACCCTGCCTGGCGGCTTTGGAATCGCAAATCTGCTCGAGCAGTCGCGACCGGCCGGCACGGTCGACACCACGACCGGCGGCTTCGCCTTCGGACAGACGCTGACGATTCCCGCCGAGTATCTCAGCCATGGAGAGCCGTTTCATGCCACCGCAACCTGGACGGCGTTCGCGACCGCGCTTGGCGGCGTGCTACTTGCCGCCGCGATGTATGTCTGGCGGGTGATTTCTCCAGCGGCGGTGGCCATGGTCTTCCGGCCGGTCTACACGTTCCTCGCGAACCGCTGGTATTTCGACGAGCTCTACCACGCCCTCTTCGTCGTGCCTGCCCATGGGCTTGCCGCCACCGCCAGCGGGATCGATCAGGGGCTCATCGATCCGTTCCTCAACGGCCTTGCCTGGGTCACGCGGCTGGTGGCGGGGATCGATTCCTGGATTGATCGCACGCTCGTCGATGGCCTCGTCAACGCGACCGCGGCCGCCACCTGGTCGGCTGGCACCAGGCTGAAAGTGCTTCAAACCGGCAGCCTCCGGCAGTACGTGGCCTTCATCGCGATCGGCACCGTAGCCCTGTTCGTGATCGCGAGCCTGTTCTTCAGGGCGTCGCTTGCCGGCTGACGCCGTCCCTCACTCGATCCACCCGGAACCCCAGACGGATTTCCCGATGTCTCCTGCCGACACCATCGCCCAACCCGCCCTCTGGCCCCTGTCGCTGATCGTCTTCCTGCCGGCCCTCGTGGCGGCGGTGATGGCGCTGCCGGTCATCCCCAAGGCCCGCGAGGAACTGATTCGCTGGATCACGCTGGCCACGACGGTCACGGTCTTCGTGCTCTCGCTGTGGATGGCCTGGCCGACGCTCTTTGGGGCCGTTGGCCCGGCGCAGTTCACCGTCGGCGAAGCGGGCATGCAGGCCGTGGTGAAGAGGCCGTGGATTCCAGCGTTCAACATCGACTACCTGCTTGGCGTCGATGGCATCAGCATGCCCTTGGTGGTGCTGACGACCTTTTTGTCGGTGCTGGCCTGCGGCGCAAGCTGGCCGATCACGAAGCACGTGAAGGCCTACCACGTGCTGTTCCTGCTGCTCGAGACCGGCATGCTCGGGGTGTTCGTGTCGCTCGACTTCTTCCTGTTTTACGTGTTCTGGGAGGTGATGCTCCTGCCGATGTACTTCCTGATCGGCATCTGGGGCGGTCCTCGGCGGGAATACGCCGCGATCAAGTTCTTCCTGTACACCCTGTTCGGGAGCGTGCTGATGCTCCTGGCGATTTTGATGCTGTATTTCACCAGCGACCTGCGGTCGCTCTCGCCGGAACAGCTCGTGGCAAGCCATGTGGTGAGCCCGGCCCTTGATGCGGCCGGCCAGGCTGACGCGGTCGCCGTGATCCGGTCGGCCAAGGGGCCGATTCACACCTTCAATCTTCTGGCTCTCGCCCAGCTCGGCCAACTCCCGAACTCCCCGTTCGCAGCCGTGAATCTCTGGGGCATGAGCCTGGAGACGTGGGCGTTTCTGCTCCTGCTGATCGGCTTTGTGATCAAGGTGCCCGTGGTGCCGGTGCATACCTGGCTGCCAGACGCCCACGTGGAGGCTCCCACCCCGATCTCGATGATCCTGGCGGGCGTGCTGCTCAAACTGGGTGGCTACGGCATCCTGAGAATCTGCTACCCGATCTGCCCCGGGGCGGGGCTATCGCTGGCGTGGCTGGTGTGCGGCCTGGGTGTGGTGTCGATGGTCTACGGCGCCTTTGCGGCCCTCGCGCAGAAAGACTTCAAGCGAATGGTGGCCTACAGCTCAGTGAGCCACATGGGCTACGTGATGCTGGGCCTCGGCGTCTGGAGCGCTACGGCCGGTAACGAGTTCCGCTGGGACGCCTGGGCCCAGGGGGTGAACGGTGCGATGTTTCAGATGCTGGCCCATGGGATCTCGTCGGCCGGCATGTTCTTCATGGTGGGCGTGCTCTACGACCGCGTGCATCACCGCAACCTCGAGGAGTTTGGCGGCATCTTCAACCGGATGCCCGTCTACAGCGGGCTCGCAGTGGCCCTCTTCTTCGCCGGTCTCGGGCTCCCAGGACTCTGCGGCTTCATCGGTGAGGTGCTCGTCACGCTCTCCAGCTGGAACTACAGCCGCGTGCTGGCGGTGATCTCTGCGTTCACGGTGATCCTCACTGCCGCCTACATCCTCTGGGCGATCCAGCGGGTGTACCTGGGCGGGGAATACAAGGGTCCGCACGGCGACCACCTGACGCCGATCACCGGCCGCGAGTTGGCAATCGCGACGCCGCTGGTGTTTCTCGCGATTCTCTTCGGGGTGGCGCCGCAGCTGATTTTCAACTACGTGACTCCGTCGGTGAACCGGCAGGTGGAGACGCTCGCTGACTGGACCCGCGACATCGGGGGCAAACCGCCCCAGCCGGTCGCCGGCGGTCCGGTGCCAGCCGAGGTGACCGGAGTGCGCTAGTTGATCGAGGGGCTGAACGGCAGCCAACGGACCGGGACATCGATAGACCACGAACCCAGGGCATCACGGGCCACGACGCATGGATCTCGGATCACTTCTCACCGGCGCGATCTCCGACACGCTCGACGTATCGCTGCCGCTGTTTCGCGTCGAACTGACGCTCGCGGCCACGATCGTGCTGGTGCTGCTGTGCCGGATGCTGCCGGTGCTGCGGTGGCTCGATTCCGGCCTCGTCGCCCTCGGCGGCGTGGCGTTCGCGCTCTGGTATGCGTGGTGTGATCTCCGGGGTCTGCCTGGTGCGCCGTGGCCCGCAGTCGCGGCGGCGGCCGTGCCAGCTTCGCGGGAACTGTTCGGCGGCCTGCTCATCTTCGACCCGCTCACGGCCTTCATCCGCTTTCTGCTGGCCGGGTTTCTCGTGCTCTACATTCCGTTCACGAAGATCTCCGGGATTCCCGATCGCGAGGATGGTGCCGACTTCTACACGCTCGTGCTTGGCGCATCGCTCGGCATGTGCCTGATGGCGTCGTCCAACCACCTGCTGATGCTGTTCATGGCCGTTGAGATGGCGAGCGTGCCTTCTTACGCGCTGGTGGGCATTCTCAAGGGGCGGAAGGCGAGTTCGGAGGCCGCGCTGAAATACGTCGTCTATGGGGCGGGAGCAGCGGGAGTCATGCTCTACGGCATCAGCCTGCTGGCCGGCGTGCTCGGCACCTGCCATTTCCCCAGCATGGCGGCGGAGCTGGGGAGCATCGTGGGCGAGAGCCCCGAGAGTTTCTACGCGGCCGCTTCTACGGGGCCGATCATGGTCCTCGCCCTCGGCAGCCTGATGCTGGCTGCGGGGCTGGCCTTCAAGCTCTCGGCCGTGCCCTTCCACTTCTGGTGTCCGGACGTCCTTGAGGGGGCGGCCGCCGAGGTGGGCGGATTTCTCTCCGTGGCGAGCAAGGCGGCCGCCGTGGCCCTGGCGTTGCGGGTGGCCTTCGGGTTGGGATGGCTCGGTGGGGAGGAGATAGCGGGGGCCTCGGCCCTGGGCCTGGCCGACGTGCGGCACTTCGCGGTCTACCTCATCGGACTGATGGCCGCAGTCACCTGCACCCTCGGCAATCTGGCGGCCTACGGCCAGACGAACATGAAACGGCTCCTCGCCTACTCGACGATCGCGCACGCCGGCTACCTCCTGATGGGAGTGGCCGCGGCGGTGGCACTGCGGGGTGTGGACCCGGAGGGCTGTCGGCGGGCCGTCGCGGCGATCGCCTTCTACCTCGGCACGTACGTGTTCATGAATCTCGGGGCCTTTGCCCTGGTCGCCGTGCTGCGAAACCAGCTGCGGAGCGAGGAGATCGCCGCGTACGCCGGGCTCGTCCGAACCAGCCCGGGCCTGGTGGTGGCCGCAGCCGCGGTGCTCGTGAGTCTGATTGGGTTGCCACCGCTGGCGGGCTTCGTGTCGAAGTTCCTGGTGTTTGCCTCGATCGTCGAGGCGATTTCGGTGGCGGCGGAGCGACCGCTGATGCTGGTGCTGCTGGTCGTGGGGGGCATCAACACGGTGATCAGTCTGTTCTACTACCTGCGGGTGCTGAAGGTGATGACGTTCGATCCTCCGCCTGAGGACCGCATTGCGACGCCATCCACCGTCTGGCTGCCCGGGGCGCTCATCACGGCGCTCGTAGTCCCGGTCGTGGTGCTCGGTGTGTTCTGGTCGGGGCTCTACGCCTATGCCCAACTCGCCGGCACGTTCGCATCGTAGAACGGAAGACTCAGCAGCATGGCCTCCCAACCCCTCTGTCGTCTCGTCACCGCGATCCAGCCGTCGATGCTGATGTATCTCGCCGACTCCGGCATCTGGTCGTACCCCGGTGACGAGCCGATCAAACTGGCGCTGGCCGACGCGGTGGAGGACCTCAGGAACGTGGTGGGCCGAGCCGGGGTGGTGCTTCAGGAGCGCGAGGTGGTCATGCCCCAAAGAGCCGCGTATCCGCTTTCATTTACCGGCCTTCATGACCTCAACCTCCGGGCGTTGCTCCCGCGGGTGATCGACGGCCTCAAGCGGCAGCTCGCGGCGCTCGACGCGCTGGTCGGCCCCGCCGGCACCGATGCCGCCGCAGCTGATCTCGTGACCGACGCGCAGCAGTCGACCCGTCAGCACCTCGACGTGCTCGAACAACTGGCCGCCAAACTCAAGGCCGGTCTTGCCGGCACGGCGTAGGCCGCGGGCTGATGGAACTCTACGACAGCCACTGCCACCTCGACCCGATGCGGTTTGGCGCCGACATGCCAGACGTGCTCGCTCGGGCTCGTGCGGCCGGCGTGACGCGGCTGACGGTGATCGGCACCCGGGCCGCCGACAGCGAGGCAGCGGCAGAACTCGCCGCCCGCGAGCCGGGCATCGTGGCGGCGGCCGGCATCCACCCCAATGACGTCGCCGAGGCCGAGCCGGGCGAGTGGGATCGGATCGTCCGGCTGGTCGAGGCGGGTCGCGTAGCGGCCGTCGGGGAGACGGGTCTCGACTGGTATCGCACCACGGCGTCTCCCGATCTCCAGCGGGAGTTCTTCGATCGCCACCTGCGGCTCGCCCAGCGGGCGGCACGGCCCGTGGTGATCCACACGCGGGACAGCATCCGCGACACGCTCGACATGCTCCGCGAGGCGCTCGGCCGTGGGCTGGTGACGCCGGTGCTGCACTCGTTCACGGGCACCGCAGCGGAGGCCGCCGAGGCGGTCGACCTCGGCTGCCACCTGGGCTTTGCGGGGATGGTGACGTTCCGGTCGTCGGCAGCGCTCCGCGAGGTGGCCAAGGGGGTGCCACTCGACCGGCTGCTCGTCGAGACCGACAGTCCGTTTCTCGCGCCCGAACCGCTCCGCGGCAAGCGGAACGAGCCGGCCAATGTGGTGCACACCGCCCGGTGCCTGGCGCTGGCCCGCGGAGAGACGCTGGAGGCCTTCGCGGCTGCCACCACGGCCAACGCCTGCCGCATCTTTGGAGTGGCCTGACCATGGACCGCCGTGGGCGACTTCTTCGCGGCTGTCCGGTGGCGACGGGGCTGGGGCTCGAGTTCGGGCCGCTGGCCAATCCGGTGGTCCGCAAGGATCAGGGCCGGGTGATCTACGTCGACTACACCGACACCGACACGCTCCGCCGCAAAGCGGCAAACGATCCCAAGGTCGACGAGTCGGCCGTGGTCGCGATCGACGTCGACCTCCAGCGGGGGCCGCTCGTCGAGCAGTGCAGGCCGCTCGGCCCCTTCGACTATGCCGTGGCGTCGCATGTCTTCGAGCACCTGCCGAATCCGGTCGGCTGGTTGCGGGAGGTGGCGTCGCTGCTCGTGCCTGGCGGCGTGATCGCCCTGGCCGTGCCCGACCGGCGGTTCACGTTCGACTTCTTCCGAGCCGAGACGCCGGCCGCCCAGCTCGTGGCCTTCGACCTCGACGGGTCTTCCCGGCCGAGCTTCACGCAGCTTGCGGATCACTACTTTCACGTGCGGCAGGTCGACACGGCCGCGGCGTGGGCCATGCCGCCGACGCCGGAGACCGTGCCGCGGCATCACGATGACGAGCAGGTGTCACGGATCCTGGGCCGGGCGGTGGGCGGGAAGCACGTCGACTGCCACTGCACGGTCTGGACGAGCGGCCACTTCGGCAGCGTCATGCCCGAGGTCATCCGGTTTTCCAGGCTACCGCTGCGAATCGTGTGGTTGGACGAGCCTGTGGCTGGAACGAACGAGTTTCTGGTGCAGTTCGAGCGGGCCTGAGGGTCCGTTCGCCAGCGCTGCGCGCCTCACGCGGTTCACGCGGTTCACGCGGTTCACGCGAGGGCGTGTCGGGAGGGCGCAGCGCGGGGCTTCGCCGGCTCGGCGGCGTCGTGCTACCGGGGCAGCTGCCGCTCGCGTAGGATGCTCGGAAACACCTTTCTCAGGAACCCACAATGGTCCGCACCCTCAGCACCATGCTGCCGCTCGGCACGATCGCCCCTGGCTTCGACCTGCCCAACGTGGACGGCCGACTGGTCGACTACGCCGCCGCGG
>CAJBSQ010000645.1 GCA_903958265.1 uncultured Planctomycetaceae bacterium | reverse complement strand
TGCCGTCGATCTACAACGGCTTTGTCTGCCGAGACCTGCTGGAGCGGATCAGGCAGCGGATCGGCGGCTACTTCTACGACGAGGTCGCCGACGTCTCTTCGGGGATCGTCAACGGCATCATGGCCACATCGGCCGCGCTGGTGGAGAGGCCGCTCTCGATCCGCGGCCTCTCCGGCTCCAGTTCCGGAGTCGCGTTCCGCAGCAAGGAGGCCGGCCGGCCCCTGTCGGATGATTTCCTCCGGGGAATGCACACCCCCCTGTGTGCGGCCGAACTGGGCGAGTCGACAGCTCTGGCGGTTCATCTCGCCTCGGTCCGGCTCCGTGCCGCCCGGCAGTTCGCGGAACTGGCCGACAAGCCGATCCGCGTGGCCGACGTGGTGCATGGCATCCTCGGGGAACTCAACGAGGATCCGGCCCGCTACGACGACCTCGTGGCCGATGCGCAGCGGCTCGTGAACCGCTACGGGCTCAGCGGCAGCGAGTTTGTCGTGCCGCCGCGGTTCAGCGGTGAACACGCCAAGCAGGTGGGCGTCGAAGTTCAGGACGACGGCTCGGTGTTTCTCGCATTCGATGGCGAGCCCCTGGGAATCGGTGATGTCCAGCAGGCTGCCGTGTTCGTCGATTCACTGCTTCGCTGAAGAGGCCTCGCCCCGGGCTGCGACCAGCTGCGGGAGCAGGTTTCGCACGGCCATCCAGGCGATCCGGCCGGCCACCGTCGAGACAGCCAGCCGTACCGCCGGCACCCAGTCGGGCCGACTTGTCAGCACCGTCCAGGCAGCATCCTGCTCGGTCTGCCCCTTGGCGAGCTGGAGCTTCAGCGCCGTCGGCCACCAGGCGGCCCGCTCCGCGATCTCGAGGAGCATCTTGCCGTCGGCGCCCCCAGAGACGCGAGACTCCCGCCACCGCGCTGAAAAATGAAGTCCGGTGGCCATCGGAACAAACACGGCCCTGCCGGCGGTGGCTTTGAGCATCCGCTGCCAGAGCCGCCAGTCCGCTGCCTCAGGGACGTCCTCCGGCCAGTAGCCCACTTCCTCCAGCAGCCGTCGGGTGTGCACCACGCACGGCGCGGGGATCGTGTTGGCGTTGGTCATGAACAGCTGCAGCTCGTCGGGGAGTGCGAGGTTTGTGAAAAACGGGAGGACATACCCGTCGGTCGAAACCCAGAGCGGCTGGCTGTATCCCCACTCGGCCCCCGTCTGGTCGAGGGCGCCGCCGAGAACGGCGAGGTGGTCAGGAAACCAGAGGTCGTCGTGGGCCGCAAACGCCACGTACTGCCCCCGCGCCTCCCGCAGGGCCCGATTGCGGTTGGCGTACCCAAACCCGGCCGCCTTGGGGAGATCGAACAGACGAAGCCGCGAATCGGCAAACCGGCTTACGACGGCAACGGTGTCGTCGGTACACCCGTCGGCGACGATGAGGAGTTCGAAGTCGGCCTCGGTCTGCCGCAAGACCGACTGCACTGACAGCCCCAGCACATCGCACCGATTGTGCGTCGGCAGGAGGATCGAAAACTTGGGTCGCGTGGCGGTCATCCGCCCCGGGCGCCGGCGGGAAACGAATACGGGATCAGCGGGGTGTCGATCGGCAGCCGCCACTTGTCAGGATCGGCGTGGTCGTAGGCCATGGTGGGAAAGTTTGCCACGATCACATCCTCCGTGCCCACGTTGAAGTCGGCATGCCAGACATTGATCGGCACCGTCACCACGACCCGGCTGGCCTCCGAGATGCGAATCACGCAGACTTCCTTGAACGTGGGACTGGTCTCCCGCGGATCATACAGAATCAGTTCGAGCTCCCCTTTGATCAGCGCATACCGATCCTCATGCCGCTGGTGGAGATTCCATCCCTTGACCACTCCCGGACGAATCGTGAAGCAATACGCGAACACCAACGGATCCGGGTGGAATTGCCACCGCGGATCGAACAACTCGGTCACGGATCCGCGCTGGTCGAAGTGGGTGGGTAGCGAGCGGATTCGGACACCGTCGGTGAGCCTTCGCACCGGCTGGCCGGCCGCGGTCACGGTCGGACGATCCTGCACGGCCGCGCGCAGCAGCGCGTCATAATGGCTGTCGGCGTTGATGGTCTCGGCACCTCGAGGGGCGGTGGAGAAGTGAGCGGAGCCGCCCCGGCCACCGGCTTAAACACCGGTTCTATCGTTCAAGACCGCCGAAGTCACTCGGAAGAAATCCGG
>CAJBSQ010000644.1 GCA_903958265.1 uncultured Planctomycetaceae bacterium | reverse complement strand
GCCGTCGTGACCGCCGCCAGTGCCGTCGTGGTGACCGGCCGAACGTCCCAGCCGCGTCGAGAGAGCTCCGCCAGGAGCGTGAACGCCTCGCTGGCTCGGCCCAGTCTCGTGAGCCGCGCCGCCTCGCGACTGGCCGGATCGACTGCCTGCGGGCCGGCGGCCTGGGCGAGCATGTCGGGCAGCCGCGGGAGCAGTGCCACGTCGCCGGTCACCTCGTCGACCACGGGCTGAAACAGGCTGTCGAGCCGGTCGACGATGGCGACTCGATGCAGGTCGCCGAACTTCATGATCGTCTGGGAGAGAAAGCAGCCGCGGCCATCGTCGTCGAGCGGATCGACCACGACGAGCACAGGGGGGACGTCGCCGACACCCTGCTGCTGGAGCAGCTGCACCGTCTCGAGTGCCGAGGGTGTCGCGAGCCGGGCGGCGAGGAGAACCAGGACGGTGTCGGCCCGCTCGCGGGCGGCGAAGATCGCCTCCCGGCCAGTCGAGACGCGGACGGGCTCGTAGCCGAACCGCGACACGCCCGTCGCGAGGGCATCGACGACTTCCGTGTCGGGATGCGCGACCACAACGCGATCGACACCGGTCGACGTGGCCGCGTGCGCGAGAATCTCCACGACCCGGCTCGACCCCGGGTATGGCGGCTCTCCGGCAGCCAGTGCCAGCGTGCGGGCCGCCGCGAACTGGAGGCCGGCGTCGGGAAGGGCGAGTGCTCGCACCAGGGCCTTGCGGACAGCCGGTGACAGCGGCTGGGTTGCCCGGCCGCCGCGTGGCGGGGCGAGGGCCGCCGCCACGCCCGCCGCGGCTTCGCCCATGCCGTGCGCGATGGCGGCATCGAGAACATCCGCGGCCGTCTCCGGGGAAAACCCGTCGGGGCCGGCGAGCACGGCCTGGAGATCCTTCGGAGCGAGGCTCGACGCATCCCCGGAGGTGACCAGGAGCGACTCCATCCGCGCCAGCAGCACGAGGTTCACCGTCGCGGGATCGCGGGCGTCGAGCGCCATCAGGTCGCGGGCAAGGTGCATCGCGTCGCGGGCCCGGGCGGCTCGGGGCGACATCCGCAGCCGCTCGAACCGGCCGGCAGCCGAGTTCCACGCCGACCGCTCCACGAGTCCTGTCACGCCTCCGCCGAAGGCAGCGGCGGCCGCTGCGGGGTCTCTGATCGGTTCGAGCGGCAGGTGATCGACCCCGGGCAGTCCGGCAGGACAGAGGACGTGATCGAGCCGGTTCGCGAGCATCGCTTCGGCGGCATCGGGTGAGGGCGGCTCCGCCGGATGGCCGCGGCGTGCCGCGCGGCGGGCCAGCACGCGACGGGCAGCCTCCCGTGCAGCCGGCGGCGAGTCGGCGACGAGCGCGGGGGCGAGGAGAAACGAGTCGATGTCGGTGGTGCCGCTGGCATCGAGCGCTTCGATCACGCCAGGCCAGGAGGCGACGTCGTCCGAGGCCAGCCAGTCGAGGAGGGGCTCGCGGGCCTCGTCGCCGAGCAGCGCCACCAGTTCACGCGCCTGTCGAATCCGCAGGCTGTCGCTTGGATCGTGCGACTGTAGGATCGGCACCAGCGCCGGCAGCGCGTCGATCCGGGCTCGGGCGAGTTCGTCGGCAGCCGCGAGCCGGGTGGCTGCGGATGGGCTCGCGAGCGCCTCGGCCGCCGCGGAGAGCCGCTGCGGGTCGCGCCGCCGCAGTCGTGCTGCTTCGCGGATCGCCGCCACCGCCTTCGTGACCGCAGGCTCGCGGGCTCTGAGCAGGTGCTCGAGCCGGCTCAAGGCCGCCGCGTCGGTCGTGTCGCCGAGATCAGCGAGCAGGTCGAGCCGCCCTTCGCCTGCCTGCTCAAGGGCCGCCATCAGTCGGCCAAACCATTCCTGCGCCGCCCCCGCGGCCTCGACATCGGCCGCCCGAATCGCGGCGTCGAGCAGTTCCGCGGGTGTCTCGCGGGCCGCGGTGGCGAGCGACTCGACGACGGCCTGCTGCAGTGGGTCGAGCGGCGGCTCGTCGACCGCCTGCGACCAGGCTGCGGGCGTGCCACAGATGAGCATCGCGGCGCAGGCCGCCGCCACGATCGGACGACGACGATCGGTCTGCGACCGAACGGGCATGGCGGGTCACGCTACGGGGCTACGGCGTGGCCGCGGCTCCCAGCCGCCGTCGCCAGCCGGCAATCTGTTCGGCCACCGACGCCGGGGCGGTCGAGCCGAAGCTCGCCATCCGCTCAACTGCCCGGGTAGCCCCCAAGGCCCCGCGCAAGGCGTCGTTCCAGCCGGCGTATTCGGCGGAGAACTCCCCATCGGCAAGGTCCGCCAACGCCACGCCGCGTGTCATCGCCAGGCGGACGAGCCGCCCGACCGTCTCGTGGGCCGTTCGCTGCGGCACGCCCTGCGCGATCAACGCCTCCATCAGGCTCGTCGCGTCGAGGTGGCCCGTCTCGAGCGTGGCCGCGATCCGGTCGCGATCGAACGCGGTGCCCGTCACCAGCGGCGCCGCGACGCCAAGGGCCGCTTCGAGCGTGTCGATCGAATCGAAGAGCGTCTCCTTGTCTTCCTGGAGATCACGGTTGTATGCCGTGGGGAGGCCCTTCAGGAGCACGAGCAGCGCCTGCACGTTGCCGATGGTGCGGGCGCTCTTGCCGCGTACGAGTTCCAGGACGTCGGGATTGATCTTCTGCGGCATGATCGAACTGCCGGTGCAGAAACCCTCGGGCAGCCTCAGGAAGCCAAACTCCT
>CAJBSQ010000643.1 GCA_903958265.1 uncultured Planctomycetaceae bacterium | reverse complement strand
GTGTGGAAAACGTGTACCATCGCGAGCGGCGCGGCTGGCAAGACTTCCCGTCCCCCAAACCTTTTTCTAAACGCCATTTATGAGCCTACAGCGTTTGGGTTCGGCTCCAATGGGAATTCCGGAAAATGTGACGAATCGGGAATGGCTAGGGACGAATCGGGCAGGGGGAGGGACGAATCGGGCACGGGTCGGGACGAATCGGGATGAGAGCGGGTGCAGTTCAGGTGGCGAGTCGTCTGCGTACGCGAGGGCGGGCAGGCGAAGGGGCTCGGCGAACGCTCGAGGAGCGTTGGGCGTAGCCTCGCCCAGGCGGCACTCCGAAGAACCGCGAAGCGGCGACTTTTGCCGCCCCCGAACCGGCGATCCGCGGACATCGGATGCGCTCTCGAACAACGAGTGAGCGACGTCGATTTCCCGGTCAGCGGACGGCGCCGGAAAGCCGCTCCGTGGAGGCGGCACCATCGCGATGGGCGTCGTCGAGCGCTGGTGCGACGAGGCTGCGGAGGCGCAACCCTCGGTAGCCAGCCGTCGTCCACTGCATCTGCCGAAAGCCGATCCGGCCGCCCCCGAGAACCGGCCCGTACTGTCGGCCGTCATCCTTGAAGTCGATGACGACCCGGCCGTCCACCAGAAGCTGCACGTGGCCGCCGTCTTTGATCAGCCGCACAGCGTGGACGTTTTGCGATCCGGGCGCGACCCCGGGCGGCCCGTTGGCCACAAGGTGGAAGCCGGCGTTGCGCCGCATGTTGGAGGTGATGCGGCCGGGCTGGTTGGGCGTGTTGGCGACGTACGAGATGTGGTAGCAGTCGATGGCGCCACGGGTGTACTGCGTGAAGGCACCCGTCCGCTTCGGTAGCCCGGGGCTGAAGATATCCTCCCCGTGCGGGCCCGCTGCGGCGAAGAACACGATGCACAGCCCCTGCGGCGACCGCAGCTGGATCTCCCAGTCGGCGACGAACCGCTCGGGCACCTCGGCAGGGCACCAGTGGACGAGATGGCCCTCGGGGCCGGTGGGCCGCTGCGACGACATCACCATCCAGCCGTCCTCGAAGGCGACCACGCCCGGCCCCTCCATGCGCCAGTTCGGCGTCGCTGCGGCATCGGCAAGCGACGACTCGTAGACCACCGAGCCAAGCCGATCGTCCACGTCGAGCGGAGCCGGCGGGTTTTCGACGACGCCGAAGAGTTGGGCGTGCCTGCCGCGGAGAGCGGCCGGCACCCGCTCCAGCGCCTCGGCCGGTTCGAGATACCGCGGCTCGGTGGAGACGAGCGAGACGGCGATCGGCCCCGCGCCGAGTCGGGCTTCCTTCGCCTCGGCCGGCGTCCACGGCGGCAGTGCCGTGCCGGGCACGCGAAGCGGGGTGCCGTTAACGTAGCCGGTGAATCGACCCGCAGGGGCGTCCCAGGTGAACTGCACGAAATACTCGTCGGGGCCGGGTAGCGCCGGCAGTTCGACCTCCAGGCCGTCCGCGGCCAACGCCTTGTCCCACCGCCACCGCAGCGAGCAGACGGTAGACGATTGCTCGAAATCGCACGTCGCCACGCCGGGGAGTTCGAGCAGCTCGCACGCGACGTGCTGGGCCAACGGGCCGGTGCGATAGGCCTCGGTGGTTCGCAGTCGAAACGCCACCGTCCCCTGCGGCCCGAGGGGCGTCTTGAATCGTAGGTCGGCGTTATGTGGGAGCGGGTGGGCAGCGCGGGCCTCGGCCTCGGGCCGGCGGATGAAGCCCTTGTCGCCCCAGAGGAAGAGCCGCCGATAGAGATCGGTCGAGGACGGGTCGTGCTCTTCCACGATGATCTGCGCCTCGGGGGAGGCCGCGTGCACGAACGCACTGACGTGGTAGCCCTTGTTGGCCGCCGAGATCACGATCGCGTCTTTTTTCCAGGTCAGGCCGCCGTCGGCCGACTTCCACCAGGAGACCTCGCCGCCGCCTCCGTCGCGAGGGCCTTCGAGCAGGAGGCGAATCGAGGTGGGCGATTCGACGACCATGTCGCCGTCCTGGCTGCCGGGCTTCGTGGAGAC
>CAJBSQ010000642.1 GCA_903958265.1 uncultured Planctomycetaceae bacterium | reverse complement strand
GCTCCTGCCGCGGAAATCGGCTGCCCACGCAGAGGTCGTAGATCCAACCGCCGAGGACGCCGCCGAGGAGCGGTGCCACGATCGGCACCCACCACCAGCCGTTGCCCGCGCGGAAGACCTCGCCGCCCCAGCCGGCCAGCGCCGTGAACAGCCGCGGCCCGAAATCCCGCGCCGGGTTGATCGCGTAGCCGGCATTCGCGCCGAACGAGGCGCCGATCGCCAGCACGAGCAGCCCCACAATGAGCGGCTCGAGCCCCGCCGGCGGCGGCGCGTTGCGGCGATCCGAGATCGCGAAGATCACCCCGACGAGCAGCGCGGTGCCGACCACCTGGTCGATGAATCCGCCCCACGTGCTCAGCCAGGGCTGCGGGTAGGTCGCCCAGATACCCGCGGTTCCCTGCGGCCCGAGCACCTGCCGCGTGCCGCCGTCGAAGGCGCTGAGCGCCTCATGGTAGGTGGCATAGACGACCGCCGATGCGACGAAGGCCCCCGCCATCTGGGCGACGACGTAGGCCGCGACCTTCGCCCAGGGGAAGCCGCGGTGGACGGCCAGCGCCAGCGTGACCGCGGGATTGAGATGGGCGGTCGAGACACCGGCCGCGACGTAGCAGCCCATCGTCACGGCCAGGCCCCAGACCAGATTGATCGACAGGTAATCGCCGAACTTTCCGCCGCCGAGCACGACCTGGGCGACCACCCCCAGGCCGAGGGTCATCAGTACGAGGGTACCGAGAAACTCGGCCAGTGCTTCCCGCGTGATGGAGTCGGAGACCCGGGCCATGCGAGCAGACCCTTGAGGGGAGTCGGGTGAGCGTTCCCCCGGGAGTATAGCGGCACGCCGGGGCAGGTGGCGGTGCGTCAGCGACGGACCGGTTGTTCGTCGCATCGCACGCCGGAGATGCGCGGAGGGCAGCGGAGTCGTCTGCTGCGTCGGCATGCAGTGGCTGATGACCTGCGACGCCACCTCGGACAAAGGCAAACCTGGTTCTCCGCCACCCGCGACCGCCGTCGTGAGGCCGCCTGGCAGGCCGCTCAACCGCTGACGCCCGGCGGTCAGGCCTGGGGAGCCGGCGTGTGAAGGCGTCGGTGTCGTCGTAGGCCCCAGCCCATCAGGGCGACTCCCACCGGTGCGAGAGAACCTGGCTCCGGCACGCCCACCGCCATCTGCCAGAGCGTCAGATCCGCATCGTTGATCATCCGATCGCGGTTGGCGTCGCCAAATGCGATGCTGTCGATCTCCAGTCCCGTGGCACCCATGGCGTTGAGCAGGATGCCGCGGTCGAGCAGATCGACTGCGCCATCGCCGTTGAAGTCTTCGAACGCCGCGACGGTATATCCCAGATCCCGCATCGACTCCACCGTAAAACGCGAGAGAAATGGCTCGCCATAGTCGGGGTCGATGGCGCCAGACATCAGTTCGAGCCCCCGATCGCGACCGTACTGATCGACCACGCCGACGCGGGGATCGAGACTCCAAGGATCGCTCGGGTTTCCTTCTTGGGGGCTGCTGCGCATCAGTTGATCCCAGTGGGCGTTCGGCGTGCCAGGGTTGCCGGCATTCTCGACCGGAACGAAGGCGACCGGCTGATTGAACTCGGCCTGATAGGCCGCCAGCCCGTACACGCCGGTGTAGTGAAACGTGTTCGTCTCATACACTCCGTTGCCGACCCAGAGCGTGCCGACGCCGAGCACGTGGCCCACCTCGTGGGCCAAGAGTTCGTCGATGTAGTTGCGGCCGTTGGCGCCGACGCCTTGCCAGTTGGCGAAGTTCTCGATCTCGTTCACGTTGATGTTGATGAAGCCCTGCGTGGCCAGCGTGAAGCCTCCCTGATAGGTCGTGCTCGAGTACGTCGCCGCGGCCAGTCCCGAGGTCGTCGGGTAGATGCTGATCGGGATCGATCCGATGATGATGTTGGGCTGATACCCGGTGATCGCGGTTTCCCACATCCGCTCGGCGCGGGCCAGCGCGGCGTCGAGGATGTCTCGTTCGGTCGTGGTGAACTGGCCACCCGAGTCGACGATCGAAAACTGCACGTCGAAGGCCATCAGGCGCGGCGGCCCCCAGGCCCCGACGGTCGCTGCGAACAGGAGAAAAATTCGCAGCTGCCGCATGTCTGGAACGGGTTCAACGGGTCGGGAGCGTCGGGCCGCCGGGCGAGTCGCGATCGTTCATCCATTATGGGCTCTCTCGGCCCGTTTCGCGACTGTTTGGTGCACCGTCAACGTGGCAGCAAACAACCGGGAAGCGAATACCGCAACCATGCAGTAGTTCCTCAAAGCAGCACAAAGCAACGTGGCCCACGCCAACACGCGGTGATGGTGCTGGATAGAGCGGGCTGGCACACCGCGAAGCAGTTCGAGTGGCCAAAACGCCTAACGCCGCTGTTCTTGCCGCCGTATTCCCCGGAGCTGAATCCTAAGATCACCCGGGCGAGCCACGTCGAGCCGGACGCCGAGGGCTGCTGGTGGGCGGATAGAGGACCTGTTGATGGACCTGGAGTGGGGCCTTATGGCAGGAGGTCGGAGGCGTTGGGGGCGGAGAGGGAGTGGCTTGCAGCGAGGATGCCGTAACCGCCAGCGGTCAATGGCTGGCAGACGCCGTTCCTGAGGCGTCAGCCTTCGATGCGGCCTTCAAAGCCAGACGCTGCAAGAAAGGGATCGTGTACCGATGCCCGTGGACGTGATCGAGCAACGCCTTTCCGGTCGTCGCCTCGATCTCCCGGTTCAGATGGTCACGGACGCGGCGCACCTGCTCGACCGCGGTCCCCTGATGCTGTTGCGTCTCACTCATCGCCAATTACCTCCCGAGGATTCCGGATTTCAAGGACCGGATACCCGTGCTTCAAGTTTACCGCGTTGAACGCGTGTATGCGACGCAGGTTGACGATGTGCTTGAAGTTCCAACTGACGAGGACGTCAACCCGGGCCGCCCTCAGGCCGTCTCTGTGGGTGGCCCTCTTCGTCCTCCGGCCGCCGCTGGGTGCCCGGACGCTGTCGCCAGTTTCCTTCAGCGCTCGACGTGGACCGAATTCCGCGCTGTCCTCGCTGGCCTCTGGGATCAGTGCCCGACCGCCATGCCTGTGGTGGTCCGGACGGCATGGCTCCTCGACACGATCCTCGGACAGTGCATCCCGCGGCGGCAGCGGTTCGTGGTCCGGCTCAACGAGAGCATGGGCGAGCCTCAGGCGGTCGAGGTGCTCTGCAACGAATGGGCACATGCACTGGCCTGGAACTTCGCCGTCGATCGCCTCATCGCTGGACAAAGTGCTCCGTTCCCGAGGAATTCGCATGACCGCGATACGACCGTGACCCATTCTTCGCATTCATCTGGACTTTCAATCCGTTGGTCCTGGGTTCGAGTCCCAGCAGCCTCATTGATCCTCACGACATCCAATCGACCGCTCGGCACCGGTCAGCCGCGTGCGGCGGTGCCGTTGGTCGTTCGATCGTCTCGCGCGACCGCTTCGCTGTCCTCTCCAACTTGCCGATCTTTTGGCGCGTCAAGGGCTAGGATCGGCGGTGCCGATGAACCATGAGGTGGGGGTCTTTCGTCGATACGGTCGCTGCGATCGGAACGGTATGCGCACGGCGCCAGAAACGTCCGAGAAGCCCGAGGCTCGCAGGCCGTTGATCGTCTGCGGGATGCACCGGTCGGGTACGTCGCTGCTGGCGTCGCTCCTCGCTGCGGCCGGGCTCCGGCTCGGCGATGAACTGCTCGAGGCGTCGGCCGGCAACCCTCGCGGACACTTCGAGGATCTGGGCATTCTCGAGTTCCACCGCACCGTGCTCGTGGCCAACGGGATCGTCTCCGAGGGCTACACCACGCAGCCTGTCATTGCCGTACCCGAGGCGATGCAGCGCGAGGCTCAGGCACTCGTCGCGACCCGCCAGAGCGGTGGAGGATCCTGGGGCTGGAAGGAGCCGCGGACGACGCTGTTTCTCGACTTCTGGTCGGGGCTCTTACCCGACGCGCGATACCTGCTCGTCTTTCGTCGCCCGTGGGAGGTGGTCGATTCGCTGTTTCACCGCAACGAGACGACCTTTCGCCATAACCCCGCCTTTGCGATCGACGTCTGGACGCACTACAACCGCGCGCTCCTCGAATTTGCCCGCCGCCATCCTGAGGCCACGCTCGTCTGCGAGGCGACGCAGGTCATCACCGACACCGAGCGGCTGTTCGACGCGCTCGCGGCGAAGTTTGGCCTGAGCCTGGGCAAGCCCGCCGCCCACTACGACGAGACGCTCTTTCACGAAGATCTCTCCCCGAGCCTTCCGGTGCTGCTCGAGGCGGCGTGTCCGGCGTCGTACGACCTCTATCTCGAACTCCGCGAACTGGCGGGCTCGACGTCGCCATTGCCCGACGGCCGTGCGGCAGGCCGCGGGCCGCTCGACCT
>CAJBSQ010000641.1 GCA_903958265.1 uncultured Planctomycetaceae bacterium | reverse complement strand
GTCTACCAGGTGTTCAATCCGCCGAGCGGTTCCGGCACCGAGACGGTGCAGCAGATCGGTGAGCTGAGCGGCGCGGGCAGCCTCGGTGGCAATCCCGTGGCCGGGCGGTTCGTCAACTGGACGGTTGGAGGCCTGAACACGAGTTCCATCTTTTCGGGAAGCATCAACGACACGTCGGCCGCCGGTGCCGCCAAACTGACGAAGGTGGGCACGGGTGCCCTGACCCTCACCGGAACGAGTACCTACACGGGCGCGACTACCGTGTCAGCCGGGTCGCTGCTCGTCGACGGCCTCCTCGGCACTACGGCCGTGACCGTCGGCTCCGCCGGCCTCCTCGGTGGCAACGGCACGCTCCCCGGCGCCGTCACGGTGAGCGGCACGCTGAGCCCCGGCAACAGTCCGGGCCTGATCACCCTCGGCACGCTGACGCTCAATCCGTCGGCGACCACGCTGATCGAGGTGGTCTCTGCCGGTACCCGCGGCGTCGACTACGACGCGATCGACGTGACGGGCCTGAGCGGCTTGACCTACGGTGGCACGCTCTCCTTCGGCTTCGGTGGAACACCGCTCCTGGAGAATACGCTTCTCAATGTGTTCGGCTTTACGGGAACGCCGTCATCGTCCTTCAGTGGTGTCTCCTCGACCGGCTTTTATTCGGGCGCATGGACGAATCAGGGTGCCGGCGTCTGGCAGATCACCAGCGGGGCGTCGACTGCCATCTTCAGCGAATCGGCCGGAACACTTTCAATCGTGCCCGAACCGACGTCCACCGTGGTGCTCGCCGCGGGGCTCGGCGTCGGCATGCTGCTGATCCGCCGCCGGAAGCGGTGCGAAGGCTGAGTCGGGCGAGGAAGTGATGGGCTCCCGCGAGGGCTGCCCGTTGTGCAAACCCGAGTTCGCTGTTGGCCGGTCAACGGCGAGCGGCACCAGCCGTACCGGTCCCATGAGCCCTGATGGCTGGAGCGGCCATGCGGCCGCGTCGAAGGGCTTGTAGTGAACGTCCACGAAGTTGATCTCGTGGAAGTTCTTCCAGGTCATGCCCCGCTGCTCGAGATCACGAATCCGGTTGGCAGCGACATTCGTCACCTCCAAGACGAGTGTGTTGCGGCCCGGCTGTACGGCAGCCCCGATCCGCGTCTGGAAGGGCACGCTCCACACCGTGTCGATCTCGCGGCCGTTGACACGCACCCGCGCTACCTCGCGGACATCTCCCAGTTCGAGCAGCCAGTCGTCAGCGGACGACGCGGGCAGATCGAATGCGATCTCGTACCGCGCCGTGCCTGCGAATCGCTCCCAGTCGTTCCCCTGATCCGTCCAGGAGCCGAGGTGATCCGTGGTGAATGCCAACGGCAGCTCGGGCCCGCCCTCGACCGGCGTCACGGTCCAGCGGCCTGTGAGCGGCACCGGTTCGCCCGCTGGCAGGGCATACGACCACGAGATCCCCTCGGCCTGCCGCGCGGCGAAGGTTTTCACGCAGACCGATTCCCCGGCCGCCAGCTGCAGGCGAACCTCCATGCCGTGGGTGCCACGTTTCGTCGCGGCCACGCCGCCGATGCCCGTTCGGGCGTCCATGAGCACCGCCGATGTCAGAGGCGTGCCAAACGGTGCCCAGCCATCAAACGGCTCCGCGGTCAGGTTTGCGAGAAAGTAGAGGTGCCCGTCGGCGGTCTTCCGCCGCAAGACTCCCAGGCCTCGCGTGGCGACGGGCTCGATTCGGGCACCCGCGTGCGCCACCACGCCGGCCGCATCGGCGACGACCACCACTCGGCCCTTGCCAACCGTGGCCGACCGTGGGCCGCCGCCGTGTCTCAGCCCGTGGAGCCTGGCGAGTTCGGTCGCGAAGGCACTCCGCCGTGCCGCCAGTCGCCCGAACCCCGGCACGTCTTGCGGCAGCTCGCCCACGACGATCACGGTGCCCCCCGACTCGGCATGGTCGAGGAGTGACCGCAGGGTCTGATGGGGCATGAGCCGGCACGGTGGCACGACCACGGCCCGATACCGCGGTGCCTCGGAGAGTAGCGCATCGGAGCAGAAGTCGAACGACAGCCCCGCGTCGAGCAGCCCCTGCGCGAGCCGGCCCGTGTCGGCCTCGGTGAGCCAGTCGTGGCCGTGCATGGAAAACGCCCGCTGCCAGCCCTTCTCCGAGTGGGTGAGATCGTGGATCGGCCAATAGACCAGGAGATCATTGTCGGCCTCGCCGGCTTGCAGGAGCGACTGGGCCCGCGCAAGGTACGCGTTCACCGCCGGCAGTTCCCTCCAGAGTGGATTTCGCGGATTGGCCTGGGTGGAGGCGTAGAACAGCCAGCCCGGCCATGGGGCATCGGCCGGCGAGTAGGCCGTGCCGTGATAGATGACGTGGTTGATGCCTGCCAGGAACAGCTGATCGATCTCCGGCTTCATCTGCGATGGCGCTTCGCAGAAGTGCTCCCGCATCCAGGTGAATGTCTCGGAGGATGTTCGCTGACGACCCGCGAGGTGAGCCGCCGAGGAGGCGAGCCGGGTGACGAGCGGCTGCGGCCGATTCTTGCTCACCTGGCGAGGATCGCGGCGGACTCCTGGAATCGGAAACTCACTGGCCCCGAAAACCTCGGTCTCCGGCACATCTGCCAGGGCATAGAGGTCGATCAGGTTCGCGGGCGCGCCGTGGGCCTGCTCGCGGGCTTCGCAGGCATGGGCATGGCACCAGTCGACCCAGACCCTCAGGTAGTCCAGGTGAAGTTTCGCGAGCGTGGCCCGGTAGTCGGCCTTCACGCGGGCGACCGTGTCGGGATCGCCGCGACCCTCGAGCGCCGTCCGCTGCGAGTCGAGGTCGTAGCCGTGCATGGCTCGGAATGTTTCGGGCACCTCGGCCGACCAGTTGGCCTGATACTCGAAGGAGTCGTGGAACTGCCCGCGGACGGCCCCCTTCGGCAACGACTGCAGCGCCGCCGTGAACGGCTCGAGATACCGGCGTGCCGCGGCAGGTGAGAATGGATTGACGACAAAGCCCTCACCTCCTGGCGCCGACCGCTTGACCTTGAATCGCGTGGGCTGGGGGTCGAAGCGACCGTCCTTGCCGGCAATTTTCAGCTCGACATCGTCGGGCCCGACATGCGGGCCGCCGAACGGCCAGCCCGTGCCGGTGGCCATGTCGACGCCGATGCCGAGACGTGCTGCCTCGGCACAGGTGAACCCGAGCGCCCCGAGATACTCTGGCGACAGGAACGTCAGAAACCGCTCTTCGGCACCCTTGGCTCCGTAGATCGGCGTGATCTCCACGCCGCCAAAGCCAGCCGCGGCGATCGTCTCCAGTTCCCGCGTCAGGTTTTCCTTGTCGACCCCGCTGCCCAGCCACCACCACCTCGTCCAGGGCCTGCACTCCCGCGAGATCTCTGGCCAGGAGCTGTCGGTGGGGCTCGTGTCTTCGGCGAGCGCCAGGCCGGCCGAGAAGAGGAGCACGAGGAGGCTTGCCATCGGGTACGAACAGGGATTCACCACCGACTCCTTGCCGCTGCCTGCGGCTGATCTCGCGGTATGCTCTGGTGACATACCAGCGGGAAACGTATTCCGCTCAAGGGTTCTTTTCGTGGACTGATGCCATGCGACTGCTGCTGTTTCTTCTTCTGGCCGCCGCGGCGACGACTGCGGCGAGCGCAGACCGACAGATGGAGAATCTGTCTCGTGGGGTCGTGGCTCTGCCAAGGCCCGAGGGGGGCATGTTCGTCAGTTGGCGACTCTTGGGCACCGATCCCGACCACATCGCCTTCAATGTCTACCGCCAATCGGCCGACGGACCACCTGTCAGGGTCAACGCGGAACCGCTGACCGGAGCGACGTGCATCGTCGACGGAGCTTCGCCCGAGATGACCGATCTCCGCTACCACGTTCGCGGCGTGCTCAACGGCGTCGAGGGGCCGGCGAGCCGGGAAGCTGCGGCGTGGGGCCAGGGCTACCTCGAGATCCCGATTCAACCGCTCGAAGACTACCGCCCGGGCGACGCCTCGGTGGCTGATCTCGACGGTGACGGCGAACTCGAAATCGTCCTTCACCAGACATCGCGGCCGCGGGACAACGGCACGGCCGGGGTGACGGGCGAGCCGGTGCTCGACGCGTATGAGATGGATGGCACGCTGTTGTGGCGAATCACGCTGGGAAAAAACATCCGTGAAGGGGAGCACTACACGCAGTTCATGGCCTACGATCTCGACGGTGACGGCCGGGCCGAGGTCGCCTGCAAGACGGCCGACGGCACCGTCGACGGCGCGGGAACGCCAATCGGTGATCCGGCGAAGGACTGGCGGACGCTTCAATCCGGATCGCCCCGCGATGGCCGGATTCTCGACGGGCCCGAATACCTCACGGTGTTCGACGGCGTGACCGGCCGGGCATTGGCGACGACCGACTATGTGCCAAGTCGCGACCCCATCGACGGTTGGGGAGGCATCGGCGGCAATGCGCGGAACGACTCCCACGGCAATCGCTGCGATCGCCATCTGGCCTGCATCGCGTATCTCGACGGCGAACACCCGAGCCTCGTGATGTGCCGCGGTGTGTATGGCCGCATCGCCATCGTCGCCTGGGATTGGCGTGAGGGTGCGCTGACCCGCCGTTGGGTCTTCGACAGCGGCGTGAGCCGGCCGCCATTCGACGATGCCTCGCCCTACTCGGGCATGGGCGGACACTCGCTCGGCGTCGCCGACGTGGATGGAGATGGTCGGGACGAGATCGTCTATCAGGCTATGGTTGTCGACGACGATGGCACCGGGCTGTACTCCACGGGGCTGCGGCACGGCGACGCGATGCATCTGGCCGACATCGACCCCGACCGTCCGGGGCTCGAGGTGTTTACCGTTCAGGAAAACGAGGACGATGCGGAACGATTCCAGACGCCCGGAGCAGCGCTGCGGGATGCCGGCAGTGGCGAAGTGCTCTGGAGCCACAGTCCCATGGTCGACGTGCCGGCGGGTCTGGCGGCCGACATCGACCCCAGCCATCGCGGGCTGGAGGTATGGGGCGGCCCGGGTGGCCTTCGGGACGCCCGTGGCCACGAGATCGGGGTCCAGCCGCGAGAGATCGATTGGTGCATCTGGTGGGACGGCGATCTGCTCAGGGAACTGCTCTCGCCCGG
>CAJBSQ010000640.1 GCA_903958265.1 uncultured Planctomycetaceae bacterium | reverse complement strand
GTTTCTCGGCCCCTCCGACGTTGCAGGCCGGAGAGCCCTGTTTGTCGCCGGCCGGAACGACGACAGGCTGCTGGTCCGCAAGGGTGGCAGACGTTTTGGCCACGTGGTCATCGACATCGATCCGTTTGGCTCCATCGTCAAGCGGGAGAGCCTTATGCCGATTACCGAGATCGGGTTTTCGCATCTGCTCGACCGGACGATCCACACCTTGCAGCAGGATGTCGCTGCCGACCCATCCGGCGACAACACGATCGTGGAGCGCATTACCACCGCGACGATCAACGGTCGACCCTGCGAGATGCTGCGGATCACGCACCCGCAGCGCCGCGACGGCCTGCAGTTCTTCAGCGCCAGCATGTGTATCGATTCCGAGTTGCACGTGCCCGTGCGTTTTGACGTGTACGACTGGCCAGAAGCGCCCGGCCAACAGCCGCCATTGATGGCCGAGTTCACGTACACGAACGTGACGCTCAACGCGAATCTGGACGATGCGATTTTCGAGCCGGCGATTCTTCGCGGCCCGTGACGGCGTGACGGACGCGCTCTCTGGCTCACGAGCCGCTCATCAGCCTAAAAATCGTTGAGGAATCGCCGCTGACCGGGCTATCCGTTCTTCGATGTGCTTGATGATCCGCCGACGGTGATCGTGCTGGGAATCTGGTGGTGCTGGATCGGCGTCGGCGTCGCAATCGTCAGGCTCATCGTTCGCAGGAGAGATACGCATAGCCGGCTGGATTCATCCAAGGGCATGCGCGTATGCTCACTTTGGGAATGCCATCGCACCTCTCACCCGGAAACATCAATCATGGCGACAGTCGATGCAAACCCCCGCGCTGTGTTGAGTTTCGACGTCCAAGTGGGCGAAGGAGAGCGAGTCGAATTCTCCGGACCGTTTCAGCCCGGGCAGCGACTGATCGTCGTGGTGATCGGGGAGCCGCATCCAGAGTTTTCCGACCTGACCGCCGCGGCGGCGTCGAGCCTGGCCTTCTGGGACAACCCGCTCGATGACGAGGATTGGAATGCGCCTGCAGCAGGGTGACATCGTCCTCATTCCGGTGCCGTTCACGGACCTGTCGAGCCGCAAGAGACGCCCCGTCGTCGTCATCTCGACGGATAGGTACAACGCCGCCGGCCTCGACATGGTCGTCGTAGCGATGACTTCCAATCCGACTCAGACAACCTGATCTTTCGTGATCTCGTCTGCCGACATGATGGAAGGGCATCTCAATCGGCCGGGTACGGTGCGTGTCGACAAGATCTACACGCTCGAACAGTCTCTCGCCGTCGCGCGGTTCGGGAAAGTTTCAGCACCAGTACTGAATCGGATTCGTGATGCGCTTCTGCAGCTCGTTCACGCAAACGCTTGAATAGAGTTGGCTCGCCTGACACGACCGCCCCAAGAAGCCCGGCCTCGCCATCAGCTGGCTCACGAGCCGCTCATGACGTCCCTCGACCCGGCGGGCCTCACAGCACTTCATGCCCTGTTCTGCGGCATTCCACGGCAGTAGCGACAGACCCCGTTTCCGAGGCAGACTTGAACAACCTGTGGGGGATGTCCTCGCACCAGAGCACGGGCCAGAAAGTCGTTGTCTTTCGTGAGAACCGTGAACCCTTGTCTTTCGCCAGCCGCCAGATGCGCTCGTCATCATCGCCCGTAAGCCCGACATCACGAACGTGACAACTCCCGG
>CAJBSQ010000639.1 GCA_903958265.1 uncultured Planctomycetaceae bacterium | reverse complement strand
GGGCGACGGTGTGGTCGGGATAGCCCTCGCCGAGATCGCGGCACCGCACCGCCGGCCCTCGGCGGGCCGCCACGGCCGGGCACTGGATCGCGGCGGTGGGGGATTCGGCCACCACATCTTCGACCTCCAGCCGCTCGAGTTGCTTGGATTTCGACTTCGCCCGAGACGCGGTCGAGGCGCGGGCCTTGTTGCGGGCGATGAAGTCTTCCAGTTGCCGCCGCTTCGTGAGCACGGCGGCATTCGTTCGTTCGACGTGCGCCGCCTTCTCCCGCTGATACTCGAGAAACGCGTCGACACGCCCTGGATAGACGGTCAACTTGCCGCTGGACAGGTCGAGCGTCTGATCGCACGTGGCCCCGAGGAAGGCTCGATCGTGCGAGACGATCAGGCAGGCCTCGCGATAGCCCCGCAGGAAGTGCTCGAGGAGAATCTGCGTCCGCAGGTCGAGGAAGTTGGTCGGCTCGTCGAGGAGGAGCAGGTTGGGCTCGTGAAGCAGCAAGGCCGCGAGTTTCACCCGCGTCTGCCAACCGCCCGAGAGCGCCGCCACCGGCCCGGTGAGCATCGCCCCCTTGATCTCGAACTCCCCCGCGACCTCGCCGCACTTCCAGTCGGGCTGGCCGCTGTCCCGCATCAGGAAGTCGAGGGACGACTCTCCGGGGTGGAACGGATCGTGCTGCCTGAGATAGCCGAGCCTGAGCCGGGGATGGCGGATGATCTCCCCGGAATCGAGTTCTTCGTCCCCGAGAATCACCCGCAGTAGGGTGCTCTTGCCGGCGCCGTTGCGGCCGATGAAACCCACCCGGCCGTCGTCGGTGATCGTGGCCGAGGCTCCGTCGAGCAGGACCTGGTCGCCGTAGCGCTTTGAGGCGTTCTTGATATCGAGGAGGACTGTCATGTAGCCTAACCTAGCTGGAATGAGTCCGCGGCTGCGGCCCCGGCAGGGCCGCAGCCTAGGGCCCGCCGACCGCTCCGCCAAGACCACGGATTCCAGTTCATCGGCTACCCTATGGCCGACCGTCGAGTGGCACCGTCGCCGCCCGATCCATGATATTCATCCGCGAAATGCCCGAGGAATAGTGCATGACCCCCACATCGCGTCGCGGTTTTCTTGGAACCAGTTCCCTGCTGAGCGCCGGCTACTTCGTGGCCGCCGGCAGCCGCACGGCCTGGAGCACCTCGGCCAATGAGCAGCTCAACGTGGCCTGCATCGGGGTCGGGGGGAAGGGAAGCAGTGATTCCGACAACGCCGCCCTGTTTGGCAACGTGATCGCGATCTGCGACGTCGACCGCAACACGCTCGAGAGCAAGGGCAAGGCGGAGAAGTTTCAGAATGCGGAGCGGTTCACCGACTTCCGCGAACTCCTCGCCAAGCACGGCAAGAAGATCGACATGTGCACCATCAGCACCCCCGATCACATGCACGCCCCGGCCACGCTCGAGGCCATGCGGCTGGGCATCTCGTGCTACACGCAGAAGCCGCTCACCCGCACGATCTACGAGGCCCGGCTGCTGACCAAGGTGGCGAAGGAGATGGCCGACAAGGGCGTGGTCACGCAGATGGGCAACCAGGGCACCGCGCTCGACTCCTCGCGGGAGGCCATCGCCCAGCTCAAGTCGGGCGTGCTCGGCCCGCTCAAGGAGGTCTATGCCTGGTCCAATCGCCCGGTGTGGGCCCAGGGGCCGGGCCGGCGGATGGACGTCCGCAAGTATCAGACGCAGGCGATGAAGGAGGTCGATGAGCAGGAGGATTCGTCGATCACCGCCGAGGAGGTGGCCGAGATCGTCTCCGACCTCGTGAGCAAGAAGCAGAAGGAGATCGGCAAGGCGCTCGAGCGGGTCGATTGGAAGGCCTGGCTCGGCGTGGCCCCGTCGCGGGAGTACTGGCCCGGCCTCTACCATGCCTTCCAGCACCGCGGCTGGTGGGATTTCGGTACCGGCGCGCTTGGCGACATGGCCTGCCACCAACTCACGGTGCCCTACGCCGCCTGTGGGCTGCGTGATCCGATCTCCGTGGTGGCCCGAACCACCGGCCATGATTTCGACAGTTTTCCCGCGAGTTCGATCATCAAGTTTGAGTTCCCGGCCACGAGCGAGCGGCCCGCGATCCCGTTCTGGTGGTACGACCGCAAGGGCAACAAGCCGCCGATGGAGGTGTTCTCGAAGTGGGGCATCGACAAGGTGTCAGACAGCGGCGTGCTCGTGGTGGGCGAGAAGGGGGCCTTCTACAGCACCGATGACTACTGCGGGAAGTACGAACTCAAGGGCGTCGAGAAGGTCGAGGTCGACTACGAGAAGGCCGAAGACCAGGGCAAGGGCTTCGACGTCAACAACATGTTTGAGTTCTTCCGCGCCAAG
>CAJBSQ010000638.1 GCA_903958265.1 uncultured Planctomycetaceae bacterium | reverse complement strand
CGGCGCCGGCGTTCACGGCGAGGCGCTGCGAAACTCGTGGATCGCATTCCGTACCGCAGGACGGGAGTTCGTCGGCCACGCCGGCCGCCGAGTCGGCCTCTCGACGCGGCGGGGCAGGACCACCCTCTCCACGCCCGGCCCCGCCGATCAGCCGGCTCCCGCTGCGAGCCCGCCACCCAGTGTCCCGTTCACCCGCGGCGACGTGCTGCTCTCGCTGGGCGGAACCTTTGCGATGCAGGGCCATCGTGCGGCCGTCGACGCTGCCCGCAGCCGTGGCGTCAGCATCGTCCGCATGATCTACGACATGGTGCCGATCACGAAGCCTCACTGGCTCACCCCGCAGACGACCCAGGTCGCGTGGCTGCGGCATGTGGTGGAACGGTCCGATGTGGTGCTCACCATCTCCGCATGCACCCGCCGCGAACTCACCGACTACTGTCGGGAAGCCGGCCTGGCGACGCCGCGGATCGGGTTGGTGCGGTTGGGCGACATCAGCACCGGCAGGGTGGCGGACGAACTGCCACCGCTGCCACGGTTCGTGCCCCGCAGGCCGTTCTTCCTGTGTGTCTCGACGCTCGACGTCCGCAAGAACCACCGCTGCCTCTACGAGGCCTGGACGGCACTGGTGAGCGAGCGGGGCGAGCAGTGTCCTGACCTGCTCTGCGTGGGCATGTCGCACGCCGGCGTGTCAGAGCTGATCCATGAGATCCGGCACGATCCGGTGGTGAACCGTCACCTGCACCTGATGCACGGCGTCTGCGATGCCGAACTCACCTGGTACTACCGCAACTGCGTGGCGACCATCTACCCCTCGAAGCACGAGGGCTGGGGGATCCCCGTGGCCGAGAGCCTCGCCCACGGCAGGCTCTGTCTCGCGTCTTCGGCTGCGAGCCTGCGGGAGATCAGCGACCTTCCCGAGTTCTTCGCCCCCCACGACACTCCGCGGCTGGTCGCGCTGGTGGAGCGATCGCTCGACGACCCCGCATGGAGGACGGCGCGAGAGGCGCGGATCCGGGCGGAGTTCCGGCCCACCACGTGGACCGACACCGCCACCGAGATCATCGCCGCGGTCGGGATCACCGGGGACTCAAACGGGATGCCGGGGGTCGCCGCCTGACGGCGGGTTCGGATCGACGTGCTCCAGGAGGATGGCGATATGTCACTCAAATCATTTGGTCGATCGATCGAGAAGAAGCTGCTGCGGCCGTTCCTCCACGGCACGCGGAAGTGGTTCGGCATCGCCAGCACATCCGATCGGATGACGACACTCGAAGACCGGATCGAGCGTCTCGAGAACCTGTTTCGCGAGCAGGCCGGTCTGCACTACCTCCGGCTGGCCGAACCGCCGCCCGGTGCGGACCCGAGGCGGGACTCAGCATGAGTGGTTGTGAGACGCACCGCGACGGCCTCGCCTTCCTCGTCGACCTCCGCGTCGCTCAGTACAACGGCGATCGGGGCATTCCCGCGTACGCGCAGAGCATCGTGCGGCAGCTCTGCCTCGACCACCCCCGGAATCGCTACATCTTCCTCTGGGACGAACGGCTGCCGCGGCCGGCATTCGCCGAGGAGTTCGAGGGCTATGGTTCGTGGGAGCTCGAGTCGTCGCTCGCTCGGGGCCGACGGGGGCGGATCGACGTGCTATTCACGGCCTGTTTCTTCCTCCCACTGCACGCCGGTGGCGAAGAGTACCTCTATCCCCGCTGGCTTCGCAGCCACCAGCCGCACCGCTTCGGCATCGTCTACGACCTGATCCCTTACCTCTTTCCTGAGCGGTATCTCTCCCGGCGGAACGAACGCCGCGAATACCT
>CAJBSQ010000637.1 GCA_903958265.1 uncultured Planctomycetaceae bacterium | reverse complement strand
TGACGTTGCCGCCGTAGGTGGCGTCGAGGGCGACGTTACTGAAGATCACCTGTGAGCCGTTGCCCACGTTGCCGAAGGGGATCGTCGTGGCCGTCGTGTTGATGATGTCGAACTTCGTGCCACGGACGGGATTGAACGGCGTCGCCAGACTGCCCAGGAGCGTCGCCCCCGAGAGGTCGAGCGTGGACGCCGACACGTTCGACTGCTGGTACGTCGTGTTGCTCGAGAGCACGAAGTCGACGCCGCCCGCGATCGTCACCCGGCCGCTGCCGCCGGCGGCCGAGAGCGTGCCGAGCGTCATCCCATTGCCGTAGCCGGCGGTGTTGCCGTCGGTGGAGAGCGAGATGTTGCCAGCAGTGCTCGTCACGTTCGTGAACGTGACCGGGCTGCCGCCGGTCTGGTCGAGCGTGATCGAACCGTTGGCCGTCGCCGTCACCGTCGAGGCGTCGATGTCGAGGTCGATCCGGCCGCCGCCCGTGGCGCTGAGCTGGATGGTCGACGCGTTGACCGTGCCGCCGGTGATGTTGCCGGCCGCCGTGGCGTTGAGCGACGAGGCATTGACCGACCCGAACTGGAGCGCGCTTGTGTCGTTGATGACGACCGTGGTCGCGTCGTCGATGCTCACCGGGCCGCCGAAGTTGTTGGCTGCGGCCAGCGTGATCGCGTTGCCGCCGGCGTCGAGCGAGGTGTTGCCGGGAACCGTCAGATTGCCCGACTGCGTGATGGCGCCATCAGTGTTGACCGTGAGATCGCCGCCGATCGTGAGGTTCTGCAGGATGATGCCCGAGTTCGTCGCGTTGAGCGTCATGTCGTCGCCGGCCACGACGGAGGCGTTGAGCGCGATCGACGTGCCTTCGAGCGTCACGTCCTGGCCCGCCGTCACCGGCCCGGCCACCGTCAGGGCGCCGCCCGCGTCGACCGACGCGTTGCAGCCCGCCGTCACGTTGTTGATCGTGAGGGCATCCTGCTCGGTCACCGTCACCGAGCAGTTGGCCACCGCCATGAGCGTGGTGGCGTCGAGGTTCAACACGATGTCGGCGTCGTTGCCCAGGGCCTCGGCCCTCACGTCATCACCGGTCACGAGGCCAGAACCCGAGATGTCACCGATCGTGGCGTTGAGGCGGACGTCGCGGACGGCCGTCACCGGCCCGGCGATGTTCAACGCCCCTGCGGTGAGCCGCACGTCTTCGCCCGACGAGACGATGCCCGCCGGATCGACCGTAAGGTTGCCACCGGCCGTGCCGGTGATGCTCGCCGTCGGGTCGGTGTTGGTGACGTTCACCAGCGTGATGTCGTCGGCTTCGGTGAAGGTGATGTCGGAATCGGCGAGGGCCACGAGGCTGTTGGCCGAAAGGTTGAGGTTGATCACGCCGCCGGTGGACAGAGCCTCTGCCGTCACCCGGTCTGCCGAGACGAGTCCGGAACCCAAGACTGAGGTCGTCGACGCGTTGAGATCGACGTCGCCGGTCGCGGTGATGTTGCCGTTGATCGTGATCAAGGTGCCGTCGAGCGAGACGTTCT
>CAJBSQ010000636.1 GCA_903958265.1 uncultured Planctomycetaceae bacterium | reverse complement strand
CCTCTCGATCCTGCTGCCGCTCGTGGCGACGCTCGTCGTGGCTTCCAGCGGGCAGCTCTTTGGCCGCGACCTGTTCGCTGGCGACGGCCGGTTCGCCCGCACGCTGGCCGCCGCGGCGGCGGTCTTCGATTCCCGCGGCGTCGCCTCGCTCCAGGTCTGGCTCGCGCAGACCTTTCTCATGGCGGCGGCCAGCGTTGCCCTGATCGTGCGGCTGATGCGGCGACACCGCCGCGACGACTACAAGGGGCGGTTTCGGGCCTGGGGCTGGATGGCGGCCCTGCTGCTGCTGACCGCCTGCGCCGGCGTCGCACCGCTTGGCCGGCTCGTGGGAGCGGCGCTGGCGGATGCAACGGGTGTGGCGTTTGGGCCTGACGGCATCGGCTGGTGGCTGGCGGTCTCGACGACGGCCTTCCTGGCCGTGTCGCTCTGGGCGGTGGTGCCGCTTCACGAACGGTTGGCGACGGCGACCTGGCTCGGTCTCGCACTGGTTGCCTGGGGTGGGGCGGCGGCGGGCACGTGGCTGGCGGCTGGCCACGAGCGGGCCGAGGTCGCAGGTCTGGCGGCCTGGTCGCTGGGCGCTGCCTTCGCGCTGATCGCGATGCTCGCGGCCGCCCGGTCGGTGATCCGCGAGGTCCGCGGTCAATGCGGTCGTCCGGCGAAGCCAAAGGCCGAGAGGGTGAAGGTCGAGAAGCCGAAGCCGGCGGTGCGGCCGGCTGAAGACGACGAGGCCGACGCGGCTGCGTTTGAGCCGGAGGCCGCGGCCGACGACTCCGACACGGCCTACATCGACGGCTCGGACCACGAGCAGCGGCACCTCTCCAAGGCCGAACGCAAGCGGCTCAGAAAACTGGCTCGCATGAACGGGGCCGCGGCGTGACGGTCGACCGGGCCCGGCGGCCGCGCCGCCGGGGTCGGTTGACGCCCCTGGCCGCGATCCGGGACAACGGCCTGCCCCGCCCCGCCTCGGAGCCCCTCGAGCCATGACCGTTCGCACCCGTTTCGCCCCCAGCCCCACCGGATACCTGCACATCGGCGGCGTCCGCACGGCGCTGTTCAACTGGCTCTTCGCCCGGCAGCGGGGCGGTCAGTTCATCCTGCGGATCGACGACACCGACGCCGAGCGGAACATCGACCACGCGCTCGAGCCGATCCTCGCGGGACTGACGTGGCTCGGGATCGACTGGGACGAGGGGCCGGGCGTGGGCGGCCCGCATGCACCGTACTACCAGTCGCAGCGGGCTGCGGGCCACAAGGCCGCCGCGGCGACGCTGCTCGCCTCGGGGCATGCCTACCGCGACTTCGCGCGGCCCGAGGAACTCGACGACGAACGCAAGGCAGCCCAGGCCGCCGGCAAGCCGTTTCTCTACAGCCGTCGGTTCGCCGCCTTCGACGACGCCACCGCCCAGCGGTTCGAGGCCGAGGGCCGGCCGAGCGTGGTTCGCCTGAAGATGCCCCGCGAGGGTTCGCTCGTGATCGACGACAAGGTCCGCGGCCGGGTGGAGTTTGCCTGGGAACGCGAGCAGGACCACGTGATCCAGCGGGCCGACGGCTCCTGCCTCTACCATCTCGCGAGCGTCGTGGACGACCACGACCTCGCGATCACGCACGTGATCCGGGCCGAGGAGCATCTCTCCAACACGCCGCGGCAGGCGTTCATCGCGCTGTCGCTCGGCTACGAACTCCCGACCTATGCCCATCTGCCGCTCGTGGCCGAGCCCGGAAGCCGCACGAAGCTCTCCAAGCGGAAGCTCGCCCAGTACCTCAAGAACGCCGACTTCAAGCAGGTGATGGACCACGGCCTGAAGATCGCCGACCGTGTGGGCCTGAAGGCCGAGGCCGACACCTTCAATCCGGTGATCGTCGACTTCTACCGCGAGGTCGGCTACCTGCCCTGGGCGATCGACAACTACCTGGCGCTGCTCGGCTGGTCGTACGACGACAAGACGGAGTTTTTCTCGCGCGACGAGCTCGTGAAGCAGTTCACGCTGGAGCGGATCAACTCCTCGCCGGCGAGCTTCGACCCCAAGAAGCTCTGGGCGGTGCAGGATCACTACATGTCGGCGCTCGCCATCGACGAGAAGCTCGCGATCATGATGCCCTTCCTCGTGAGGGCGAAGCTCGTGGCCGATCCGCCGCCGGCCGCAGCGCTGGCGACGGTGCGGAAGGTGATCGAGGCCTCGGGCGACCGGCTCAAGGTGGCCGGCGACATCCTCGCCTACGCCGACTTCTTCCTCGTGGCCGAGCCACCGATGGACGAGGCCGCGGTGAAGCAGCGGCTAGGGAAGCCCGGGACGGGCGGCCTGCTCGAGGCCTACGCGCGGGCGATCGAGGCCGCGGAGCCCTTCGAAACGGCGACACTCGAAGCCGCGCTCAAGCAGGTGGTGGAGGCGGCGGGCGTGAAGGTGGGCGACCTCGTGCACGCCGTCCGCGTGGCGGTGACGGGCAAGACGGTGGGCCCTGGGCTCTACGACTGCCTGGCGATCCTCGGCCGCGAGCAGTCGCTCGCCCGGATCACGCGGGCGGTGCCGATGTGCGGCTGATAAAACCGCGCCGTCGGCTCTCACGAAAAGGTCCGCCACGGCGGTGCAGCGTGTCGCTTGCGACCGCGGTCAGCCGTCGGGATCGTCGAGCAGACGCTGGAGACGCTCCCGGAGCGGTTCAGGGAAGCGGGCCGGCCAGGTGGCGTCGATCATCGCGAGGGAGATCATGTCGCGGAGGTGCACGCGGTCCTTATCACGAAAGGCGTTGAGCTTCATGCGTACGAGCGTTTCCAGGGCCACGATCTGGAGGTCGTTGG
>CAJBSQ010000635.1 GCA_903958265.1 uncultured Planctomycetaceae bacterium | reverse complement strand
GAGGCCCTGCGACCGCTCCCAGTCGTCCGCCATGCCGTCGCCGTCGCGATCGGCCGGAGCGGTCCCCGACTTCAGCACCGGCCAGCCACCGACATCGGCTTGCGTGTCGATGATGCCCGGCAGTCCGCCGCGGCTCCCCTTGACGGAAAAGGTCCGCTCGGCCACCTCGCGAATGATGCGGCGATCATGCTCGTCGAGCGTTGGCCGGTTGGCCCCCACGTCGGCCATCACGCTTCGATAGGCCTCGTCGGCCGTCTGTTCCGTGATCAACGACTCGCAGAATGGCCGGTCGAGCGTGATCAACGGCAGGGCCTCGGCTGCCACCACCACGCCGCCGTTCGCCCAGTTGTCGGCGTCATACTGCGGACGATCGACCATCCGGTTGCCGGCGATGAAATACTGCTGCGGGTCGGCGGGGGTGCCCGCATCGGGCTTCATGAGATGAAACACGCGGGTCGCGGGGCCGGGGAGGTAGTAGTTGCCGACGAAGGAGAGCGCCTTCACCCCGCCGTCGGTCGTCCTGCTCTCCCAGTTGTAGACCACGTTGTTGCGGATATCGAGGCGGCCGGCAAACCTGCCCCCCCGCGACAG
Source organism: uncultured Planctomycetaceae bacterium (assembly GCA_903958265.1). Classification (GTDB taxonomy): domain Bacteria; phylum Planctomycetota; class Planctomycetia; order Pirellulales; family UBA1268; genus QWPN01. Next base: position 1,586 of record CAJBSQ010000635.1, on the reverse strand, counting down.
CCCGCCGGCGAGGCTCCAGTTGCGGCCCGCGCAGTGGGCCAGCAGGTTGTGGTGGAAACTGCCGATGTCCCCGGAGATGCTGGCCGCAAACGAGTGCCCCTTGCCGGCCTGATACTTCCGGTGGTTGGCGATGTTGAGCGCCTCGGCGACCAGGCAGCGTTGCACCGTGATGTTTTTTCCGCTCCGCGAGCTTACCCCCTCGTCGATCGACCAGCTCACCGAACAGTGGTCGATGATGGAGTGATCGCAGCTCGCCAAGCCGGTGCCATCTTGGGTGTCGCCCGATTCATCTCCCACCCGGATCCGCACGTGCCGGATCACCACATCATGCGCGCCGAGACAGCCGAAGGTGTAGCCGCGCACGCAGATGCCGTCGCCCGGCGCGGTCTGGCCGGCGATGGTGATGAAGGGATTGCGGACGACCAGTTTGCTCTTGAGGGGAATCGTGCCGCCGACGCGAAACACGATCGTCCGCGGCCCCTCCGCCTCGACCGCCTCACGGAGCGATCCCGGCCCGGCATCGTCGAGCGTGGTGACGGCGATCACCCGGCCGCCTCGACCGCCGGCCGCGAACTTTCCGTGGCCTTCGGCCGACGCAAACGCCGGCACCCGCAGTCTGAATCGCCACACCGGGCCGGCGGCGACGCCGCTGCTGGCGTCCACCGCATCGACCCGCCAATACCAGTCGAGATTCGGCTCCTGCCGTTCCCGTCGCGCCGCGAGCGTGGCCCGGACGGCCGGCATCGCATGCTCCGCCGTGCGACCGAGGTGCAGGGGCGACCCGGGCGTTGCGGCCTGCACGGCCGCCTCGTCGGTGCCGAGATAGACGTCGAACTCCCGCGCCCCGGCCGGTGGCTGCCAGCGGAGCAGGGGAGCCTCCGCGGCATGCCCGTCGTCGTCGGCAGGCTCGGGCCGTCGAGCCTGCAGCCGGGGATCAGGCACGTCGATCGCGCAGCCGTTGAGATACAGGTTCTTGTCAGCCAGGGCGTTGGTGTCGGTTGTCGCCGTGCCGGTCTGAGCATCGGCAGCGACGGAATACCGGATCACGACGGGCTTGCCGGCAACGGCTTCGAACGGCGCAAACACGATCGCCGCTTCGTCATCATGTTCCACGCGGTGCGCCGCCTCGACGCCCTGGGCGACTGTCCGGCCGTCGATCGTCACGTCGAAAGCCGCCGCCGGCTCTGCCGACCAGGCGGAATGCCACGACGCCACCGTGTGCCGCCCAGGAGCCAGGCCGTGGATCACCAACTCGACGGCGGGCGACGACCCACCCGCCTCGGTGCTCACGCCGTCCGACGCGAGCGTGGCAGCGAAGTCGAAACCCCTGGTCCACCAGCCCGAGACGAGCTTCGCGGAGTCGCCTAAGGCTCGAAGCTCGAGCCGCAGGTCGCCACAGGTGCCGCTGGCCATCGAGCCGTTCGCGATCCGCCAGTCGGTCCATCCCCTCGTCAGCACGTCCCGACGTCCATTGTCGCCGTTGAACTCGATCCACTGCGGCCGGACATCATCGGCCGAGGACACCGCCGGAAGACAGACCGCACAGGCAGCAGCCAGCATCAGGGACGAATTCATGGCGGGATTCG
>CAJBSQ010000634.1 GCA_903958265.1 uncultured Planctomycetaceae bacterium | reverse complement strand
TCATCTGACGACAGAGGCAGTGCGTTCGTCAACCGAGCCGCACGCCCGCCCGTGCCATCTGCTTCCACGCGTCGGCGAGTGAGCCGTGGGCGTCGATGCCCCGGCAGCCCGACTCGACGACGGTCACCTCGTAGCCCAGCGTGCGGGCATCGAGCGCAGTGTGGAGACCGCAATCGTCGGTGGCGAGGCCAGCGAGCACGATCTCCCCCACACCGGTCTCGCGAAGCAGGGCATCCAAGCCGACCGGCGTACGCCGGTCGTTTTCCAGGAACGCCGAGTAGCTGTCGACGCCCGCGTGGATGCCCTTGTGAAGCACCGTGGCCTCCGGCGGGAGGTTGAGGCCAGGGGAGAAAGCGGCCCCCGGGGTGCCGGCAACGCAGTGGTCCGGCCAGAGGATCTGGTCGCCGTAGGGCAACGCGATGTGATCAAACGGACGCTGGCCGGGGTGACTCGAGGCGAATGACACGTGACCCGGCGGATGCCAGTCCTGCGTCAGGATGATCCGGCGAAAGCCACGCATCAGGCCGTTCACGACCGGCAGGATCGCATCGGCATCCGGCACGGCGAGCGCACCCCCGCAGCAGAAGTCGGTCTGGATGTCGACGAGCACGAGGGCCGTGGTCTTCATGGGCAGGTGGCTGGGCGTAGCGACCCGGAAGACGTCGCACCGAGTTACTCTGGGGGCAACTCTTTCGAGCCCACGATCGTCAGATTCATGCCGATCTGAACGCTGACGGTCTTCTCGCCGACTTTGAGGTTCGTTTTTCCGGTCAAGTACCAGCCGAGCGAGCCCGTGGAGAACTCCTTCACGTCGGCGGTCATCGGGATGCCATTGATGACGACCTCGACCGGCGTGGCCTTCTCGGTGAACTCGGCACGGGTGACGGAGCAGGAGGACTTCGCCATGATGGTTCTCGACCAAAGGGAGAGAAACTCTGGTTGAGTATGCCCGCAAAACCCGCGGCCGAAAACAATCTTTTTTTACGGCGATCGGGTAGGCTGAAAGAAAGGGCCGTCTTCAAGCGACCCTGACGTAGTGAGGAGTTCACCATGGTGCGGCGAATCGTGGCTTTCGGTCTGCTGTGCGGCGTGCTTGCCTGTGCCCAATCGGCCACGGCTCAGGGGCCCTGGTTTGGCGGGATGGGGTTTGGCGGGATGGGCCTCTATAGTCCAGGCTTCTACGGTCCAGGCTTCTATGGTCCAGGCCTTTACGGCAGTGGTTTTGGCAGTGGCTTTTCCCCGTATGGCTTTGGGAATGCGGCCTTTTTCGGCGCCTACCCGCCTGCCCGATACGGCTACCCAGTGATCGCCAGGCCGGTCGCTGTTGTGAGGCCGGTCTCCATCGCTAGGCCGGTCGTGTATGGAGGCATCGCTCCTGCGTATGTTCCAAGGGTCGCCGTGAGGGCTCCCTTGAATCGGGCGTATCGTCGCGCCTGGCGAAGAGGCTGGTGAGCCGCGAAAACCAGCGCACCAGCGGCCGCCCCGTGGATCTGAGTATCGATCCAAAGGCAGATCGGCCACAGGGCGATCACCGTCGAGGTCGTCAGAGGCCGATGCCAACGAACATTGAGATCAAAGCGAGACTCGCTTGCATCTCCGAGGCGCACGCGCTGGTGGCGGCGATCAGCGACACACCGCCGCAGATCCTCCGCCAGCGAGACACCTTCTTTCGCTGCTCGCATGGCCGGCTCAAACTCCGCGAGACGGGGGCAGGGCGAGCCGAGTTGATCTTCTATGTGCGGCCCGATTCAGCCGCCGCGAAACAGTCGGATTATGAGATCAGTGCGGTGGCCGAACCTGACGCGCTACGCGGCGTGATGGCTCGGGCACTCGGCGTGACGCAGACGGTGGTGAAAACCCGGGTGCTTTATCTCGTGGGTCAGACCCGCGTCCATCTCGACTCGGTGGATGGGCTGGGTGACTTCCTCGAACTGGAGGTGGTGCTGCGACCCGGACAGGATTCGGCCGAGGGGCAGGCCATCGCTGCCGAGTTGATGGGCAGGCTTGGGGTTCGCGCTGACGACCTGTGCGCGACCGCGTATGCCGACATGCTCGAGGGATCGATGGCCGGGCAGGCCTGCCGGGCTGCTCAAGCTCATCCGTGACATCAGGAACTGCCGACTTCCCTGTCCACGCCCTGAGAGACCGCCACCATCTGATCGCGACGAAACATTTTCTTGCGCGGCTTGCCAAGCGGCTCACCGGCATCAACCTCGGCCTGGTTGATTCTCTGCCAACCCTCTTGAGTGACAGCCATCTGATTGGTGAATAGGCCTGCGATATCACTCTTGTTCTTTGGGATCTTCAGGTCAGATACCAAGAGCGCGACAACCGCTGCGGCATCAGACTTATTGGTGCCAATCACTCCTGTTGGGCCTCGCTTCGCCCAGCCAACGACGTAGAGATTCGCCTGCACGCGGCCGTCGCTACTCACCACCCTGCCATTTTCATAGGGCACCCCATCAATGCCCTGCGCCTGATAACCGATAGCTGTGATGACAAGACCACACCTGATGGTCACGTCGCCGTGAGGCGTTGCGAACACGACGCCTTCAACCCGATCGGTGCCAAGGATTTGTTTTGGGGTGTGATGGAAGAGAAACTCCAGGGTCCGCTCATGCTCACCGGGTGGAGTTTCTACGATCAGGCGCATGGCATCGAAGTTGCTTTTGACGTCTTTCCCAGCTCCATCGCCTGCACGGGTCATCGCGGCGTCGATGTCACTCTTTTGCATCACGATGGTGGTGCGCTCTAGCCGGAGCAGTTCGCGGAGCTCTGGCGATGAAAAGGCGGCATGCTCTGGCCCTCGTCGCGCGCTGATAGACACGCGGCGAATGCCACCTGCCTTGAGGGCATCGATTGCGTAGTCTGCCGTATCAGTGCGGTCAAGCTCTGATGGCTCCTGCGCGAGCATCCGCGCCACATCCACGGCCACATTGCCTGCACCGATCACAATCGCGGTGTCGGTATCCAAGGGCGGATCGACGTCAATGAAATCAGGATGCGCGTTGTACCACGGTACGAAAACTGCGGCCGAGAGAGATCCGCGGAGCTCTTCTCCAGGAATCCCCAGCTTTTTCCCTAGCGAAGAGCCGGTCGCAAGAATCACGGCGTCGTAGTGCTCTTGCAGCTGGGCAACGGCGAGATCGCTCCCAACTTCCACATTCGCAAACAGTCGGAAGTTTTTATCGGCGGCGATCTTCTCGAAGGCCTTCGAGACGGTCTTGATCTTCTGATGATCGGGCGCCACGCCACTCCGTACCAAACCCCAAGGAGTTGGAAGACGTTCGATCATGTCGATGTGAAACGAGCGACGATCATCGGCAGAGTTTTGCAGGGCCTGGGCTGCAAAGTAGCCAGCAGGGCCTGCTCCAACGATCGCGACCTTAAACTGCAACACAGGTGCTCCCGATAAACATCTTCCGATTGCCGCAGTCTATCTGGAGACTCCCCGAGGCGTGCTGAATGGAGCATGGCGCTGCCAATGGCACTGCCTCAACGATATCCACGCGAAAAATCCACCTGTCGGCCACGCGACCGAAGCTTCCTCGATCGCATTCGACGTACGTGTATCGCCGGCTCGGGGGCGTGCTTTGAGATACGATGGTCAGTCACCCCGGAGCCGCGAGCATGACAACCGTCGCGTTTTACGACACGAAGCCCTACGACCGTCAGTTCATGGTGGCAGCGGCCACGGATGTCATCCACTGGGTGTTCCACGATTTTCGGCTGACAGCCGAGACAGCCGCAACCGCGCGGGGGGCTGACGCCGTCTGTGTGTTTGTGAACGACCGCCTCGACCGAGCATGCCTGGAGCAGCTCGCGGGCTGTGGAATCCACCATGTGGCGTTGCGGTGTGCGGGATTCAATAACGTCGATCTGGTGGCCGCCGGCCGCTTGGGCTTCCTGGTGACGCGGGTGCCGGCCTACTCGCCGCACGCCGTGGCCGAGCACACCGTGGCCCTGGTACTCACGCTCAACCGTCGCATCCATCGCGCCTACAACCGCGTTCGTGAGCAAAACTTCTCGCTCAGCGGACTGGTTGGCTTCGATCTCCATGGCAAGACCTGTGGCATCGTCGGCACTGGCCGGATCGGCCGTGTGGCGGCGGAGATTTTCCGCGGCTTCGGCATGCGGGTGGTGGCGTACGATCCATTTCCGATGGCGGACTGGGCTGCAGCGCACGGCATCGAATACCGCTCGTTTGATGAGGTGCTCAGCGTCAGCGACATCCTCACCCTGCATCTCCCACTCACCCCCGCGACACATCATCTGCTTAATGCCGATACCGTATCCCGGCTCAAGCCGGGGGCGATGGTGGTCAACACCAGTCGCGGCAAGCTCATCGATACCAAAGCCGTCATCGAGGCCCTCAAGCGTGGTCATCTCGGTGGTCTGGCGATCGACGTGTATGAGGAAGAGGAGGGGATCTTCTTCGAGGATCTCTCTGGCGAGGTGCTTCAGGATGACGAACTGTCGCGGTTGCTGACGTTTCCCAACGTGCTGGTGACGGCCCATCAGGCGTTTCTCACCCGCGAGGCCCTCTCCGAAATCGCCCGCGTGACGGTGGAAAACCTCTCCCTCGTGGGCCGTGGGGAGCCGTTTCTGGCTGGCACCCGCGTGGAGGAAGCGGGCTGATCTGCTCAGTGGGTGCGACGCTTGGGCACGTTCGTGTCGAAGTAGACCTGCCCCAGTCGCAGCAGTTCGGCGTCTGTCAGGTCGTCGATATCGGCTCGCACATTCGCCACGATCTTGGCAGCCACGTCGCGGTGATGTTTTTCGAGATACGACTCGAGCAGGTGGCTGAAGTTGGCTTTTCCCCCGCCATGGCCGAGCAGCAGGATCTTGGCGGCCGGCGCCAGGGCATGCGACAGCGTTTTCAGGTACTCGTTCGTTTCGGGCCGATCGATGTCGAAGGCCCCGGACGGATTGCCGTGGTGATGGAACAGATTGTGGTTCACGTGGCTGGGGTCTGGAGCCTTGACCGTCTCGGGGGATGTCCCCGCCGTCGCGGCAACCGCATAGATCCGGGCGTGGCTGAAGTCGGCCGCAACGACGGCACACGTGCCGGCGAGGTTGACCACGTTTTGGGAAGGCTGGCCACCTGTCGTGCTGGACATAGACGTTCTCCGAGGGGATGCGGCGGATTGCACCGGCGGGATTCCCCTCCAGGATACACCCGATGCGGGAGCGTTTTGCCATCCGCGGCAAAACGACCTACCGCTGAGCCTCGTAGACTTCACCCCATGCCACCCCGCTATGCCC
>CAJBSQ010000633.1 GCA_903958265.1 uncultured Planctomycetaceae bacterium | reverse complement strand
GTGGGTCGCGAGCACTCAAAGGTGCGACTGAGATGGAGCCGAGAGCCACGCATGCCCGCAAGGAATACGAACAGGCCACGCTCGACGAGACGACGGTCGCCCCAGACCCGATCCGCCAGTTTTCCGCCTGGTACGACGAAGCCGTTGCAGCGGGCGTGCCCGAACCCGAGGCGATGACGCTCGCCACCGCCACGCCCGCTGGCCGGCCCTCGGCGCGGGTGGTGCTGCTCCGCGGCTTCGACGCGCGGGGATTCTGCTTTTACACCAACTACGGCAGCCACAAGGGCCGCGAACTCACAGCCAATCCCCACGCCGCCCTGACGTTTCACTGGCCCGACCTGGAGCGGCAGATCCGGATCGAGGGTCGCGTGGAGCAGACGACCGCCGCCGAATCAGACGAGTACTTCCGCACGCGGCCGAGCACGTCGCGGATCGGCGCCTGGAGTTCACCGCAGAGCGAGGTGATTTCAGACCGCGGGTCGCTCGAAGCCCTCTTCGCCCGCTTTCGGGCGGACCATCCCGACGATTCGGCGATCCCCCGGCCGCCGAACTGGGGCGGGTTCCGGGTGGTGCCCGAGCGGATCGAGTTCTGGCAGGGCCGGCCAAGCCGCCTGCACGACCGGCTCCGATTCCGCCGAGACGCCGACGGGGCATGGATTCTGGAGCGGCTGGCCCCTTGAGGAGCCGCCTCGCGGCGGTGCACTCACCGGTGTGAGCGAATGCGGCCCAATCCGGCCTGCGCCGTTCACGTGCCCGAGAACGCCGCGAGTGTCAGGACGGAGATACCGGTGAAACGGGTGAAGTCGCGATCCTCGGTAAGAAGCGTTTGTGCGCCGTGTCGGCGTAGATGAGAATATTGGTATCGACGGCGATCATCGCCGGCCGTCCATGACATCGAACAGGCGATCGCGATCGGCGACGTCGACGCCCGGCAGGAGACGGCCGCGATGGGTCTTCCACGCGAGGCGATAGGGTTCACCGCCGGTCACGCGACGCGCGAGTGCCGCCGCCAACGCATGCTCGACGAGCGCCGTGAGCGTGGTTCCTTTCTCCGCGGCATGCCGCCGCGCGGCGATCAGAATCTCGTCGTTGATGTCGAGTGTGGTCCTCATGCATAAATATGTATGAGACAGGCAGCGATATGTCAATCGCAGGGCGACGAGCTGCCGGCCAGGGCGACGGCGAGGTCGGCGGCCACCCGCGCGTTGTTGAGGAGCAGCGCCTCGTTGGCTTTGACGCTGGCCCCGCCGGTCAGGGCCCGCATCCGATCGAGCAGGTAGGGGGTGACGTCGCGGCCGCTGACGTCGGCCGCCTCCAGAAGCGCCGTGCCGAGGGCGGAATCGTGAACATCCTTCGGCAGCGCATCGGCCTCCGGCACGGGGTTGGCCACGACGAGGCCGGAGGTGAAGCCGAGGTGGATGTGCGTGCGGATCACGCGGGCCACGTCGGCGACGGTGTCGCAGCGGCGATCGACGCGGAGACCGCTTTCCCGACGGTAGAACGCCGGGAACTCGGCCGTGCCCATGCCGAGGACCGGCACCCCGAGCATCTCGAGCATCTCCACCGTCCGTGGCAGGTCGAGAATCGCCTTGGCGCCAGCGCAGACCACGGCCACCGGATACCGCGCGAGCGCGGTCAGGTCGGCCGAGACATCTCCTGTGTCGCCGACGCCGCGGTGCACGCCGCCGATCCCGCCGGTCGCGAACACGCGGATGCCAGCCTGCCAGGCGGCGAACATCGTCGCCGCGACGGTGGTGGAGCCGCAGCCCCCCGCGGCGACCTCGGCTGCGAAGTTGCCGAGGTTGACCTTCACGGGGTGCGCCGCTGCGGCGAGTCGCTCCAGTTCCGGCCGCGTGATCCCGACGCGGACCGTGCCGTCGAGGATCCCGATCGTGGCCGGGATCGCGCCGTGGGCCCGCACCGCATCCTCGAGGGCCGCCGCCACCCGTACGCCCTCGGGCTGCGGGAGGCCATGCGTGACGAGCGTGGTCTCCAGGGCCACCACCGGCCTCCCTGCCGCAACCGCGGCCGCCACCTCGGCCGCGACGTGGAACAGGCTGCTCGTAGACGAAGTCATGGTGTCGCTCCCGTCGACTTTTCCACAGTCTTTTTCTCGGTGAACCACTCGTCGTGCCGCTCGACGGCCCGCTCGGGCGTCGCCGCGACGAGCCCTCTCGCGCCCCAGTCCTCGATCACGAAACTGGCGGCCACGATTCCCTGCTCGATGCTTCGGCCGACGTCGCCGTGGGTGACCAACCCCGCGAGGAAGCCGCC
>CAJBSQ010000632.1 GCA_903958265.1 uncultured Planctomycetaceae bacterium | reverse complement strand
CGGCCGTGTCACGGCCTCGCGACGAGGGGGGCATGCCGAGCCCGCTACAGGCGGCCGGCGCGCTCCCTTCCCTCGTCGATCTCGCAGCGGCGTCGGGAGAGTGGGATCTCTTGCGAAAGGCCTGTCGCGACCGGGGCGACGAGATCACCTTCGCGGCGACGCTCGTGGCGGAGCGTCAGAATCCCCAGCGAAACCGCGGGCCGCAGGCCTGACATGGGCCACACGCGCCGCTTGTGCCACACGTGCCGCATGCCACCGCCGCGTAGCCGACGTCGGCCCCGCTTTGAAATCCACGCCCGGGCGGCAGCTGCCAGGGTGGAAACTTCTCGGGAGCCTGCTTCACGCCGTTGCAGCCCCGCCACCGCGCACAGGCATCGCACGGATCGGGTGTCCAGCACTCGTCGTGCTTGGCACCGCAGTACCGCGGTCCGCAACCGGTGTCGCCGTAGGGCGTCTCGTCGCCGGCCGCCGTCTTCTTGGACCCGCGGCACGTGCCGCATGGCTCACCGCCGTGAGCCACGGCGAACAGCGACAGTATCACAAACCCGATGGCGTTGCTTTTCATGCCACGAGTATCGGTCATACCGGTCGCAGGGCTGCGACCGCGACTGGATGCCATGCCAGGTCGCCCGCAGTTTGCCCCGCTTGCCAGCGGCCTCGAATCCAACGCGGCATCTCCCCGCGACGTCGCGGCGGCTCAGGCAACGCTCATGACGCCCGGGTGCGCTCGAACAGTTGCAGATAGTCGCGACCGCTCGATCGCCACGACCAGTCCTGCCGCATGGCGTTGCCCACGAGGCCGTTCCAGAGCGGCCGGTCGGCGTGGGCGGTCATCGCCCTGGCGAGTGCGTGTTCGAGCCCCGCGGCATCGAAGCCCTGGAACACGAAGCCGGTGGCCGAGTGGTCGCGGATCGTTTCCGGCGTGGCATCGACGACCGTGTCGACGAGCCCGCCGGTCGCCCGGACCACGGGGATGGAGCCGTACCGCTGCGCGTAGAGCTGCGTCAGGCCGCACGGCTCGAAGAGGCTGGGCACGAGCGTGATGTCGGCGGCCGCCTGCACGAGGTGGGCAAGCCCCTCATCGAAGCCGATCGCGAGGTCGACCGTGCCAGGAAACATCAGGGCGGCCCGCTGCAGAAGCTCCTCGTACTCACCGCTGCCGGTGCCGAGGATCACAAAGTGCGCCCGGCCCGCCGCTGCCATCCGGCCGAGCACTTCGAGCACGAGTTCGATCCCCTTCTGCTCGACCAGCCGGCCGACGAAGGCGACCAGCGGCCGGGCGTCGGGCGCTGCATGACCAAACCGCGCCGCGAGCGCCGCGCGCGCTGCATACTTGCCCGCCTCGACATCGGCTTCCCCATAGGGCCTGGGGAGGTGCGGATCGGTCGCCGGATTCCAGACTCGGGTGTCGATGCCGTTGACGATGCCCGTGAGCACGCCGCGCCGCGCCGACAAGAGCCCCTCGAGTCCGCAGCCACCGGGTGACGACTGGATCTCGCGGGCGTAGGTCGGGCTCACCGTGCTGATCGCGTCGGCGAACACCAGGCCCGTCTTCAGCAGATTGAGCTGGCCGTAAAACTCCATCTCCCGCCAGGTGAAGTGCTTCCAGTCGATGCCCGTCAGCAGCATGTCCCAGTGCCAGAAGAGACCCTGGTAGGCCATGTTATGGATCGTCATCACCGTCCGCGCCGAGGCGACGGCGGGATGGCTTGCATACTCCAGCGCCCGGTAGGCGGGCACGAGTCCGGTCTGCCAATCGTGACAGTGGAGGATGTCCCACGGTCCACCGAGGCGGCAGGCCAGTTCCAACGCGGCCCGCGAAAAGAAGATGAATCGCTCGGCGTTATCGGGGTAATCGCTCGATCCGCCGTAGAGCGTGGGTCGGTCGAAAAACTCGTCGTTGGCGACGAGATAGGCATCGCATCCGGACCCGGGAACTCGGCACCGCAGGATACGGGCCACAGGCCTCCGCGTGCCGACCGGCACCTCAAACTCGATGCCGGTGGACTCGATCGGGAGCCCCTTGGCGTAGGCGTCGCGATGGCCGGGCATCACCAGGGCGACCTCGCAGCCGAGGTCGGCCAGTGCTCCGGGCAGGGCGCCCGCCACGTCGGCCAGTCCGCCGGTCTTGGCAAACGGGACGGCCTCACTGGCGATTTCGAGCACGCGCATCCGCAACGATCCGGAAGAGGGAGACGGTGTGGCCGAACTCCGGCCACTGCTACTATAGGACACGTTCCCGCGCCCCTCGGCCCTCCCTCACCCGTACAACCGGACCTTTCCTGGTCGTCGCATGAGCCCGCTCGTCAATCCCGCCGCGCTCTTCAAGCTCCGCCTCCGCTGCCTCCGTCGCGACGTGCTCTGGCCACCGGCCGACTGGGGCCTCGACGACGCCTGCCGGCTGCCGTCATTCGCCGACGTGGCGAGCGTGCCGGACGTGCTCGATCTCTGGATCGCATGGAACGCCTCCGGGCTCGCCGTGCGCGGGGTGGCCCGCGGCGTGGGCACGTCGCGGTGGTGCCACACCACCCGGCCGGAAGACAGCGACGGCCTGCAGCTCTGGATCGCCACCAGACCCACCGGCGAGAGCCACCGCGCCGGACGCTACTGCCGTCGGATCGCCCTCTTGCCATCGGGCTCTGGCCGGCTCGCCACCAAACCCGCCGCCGTCGCGGCGACGATCCCGCGCACCAGCGAGGTGCCGGTGGAGCT
>CAJBSQ010000631.1 GCA_903958265.1 uncultured Planctomycetaceae bacterium | reverse complement strand
TACGGCGAGAACACGGTCTCGCTGTCGGGCAATAACAGTTTCGCCGGCGCGCTGAACATCCTTACCGGCACCGTCCAGGTGGCAACTCCGGCATCCCTGCCGAGCGTTCCCCTGACGTGGAGCAGCAGCTTCAGCTCCTCGACGCTCGACCTCGTGGATTCCGGCACGTACGCGATGACCTCGATGGCCATGGGTTCGATCCTCCGGGTGAAGACATCCGGCAGCGGGCAGGCCACGCTGGCCATCAACAGCGACAGCACGCTCGGCGGCTCGGCCAACAAGACGCTCCAGGCCGACCAAAACGTTACCGTTGTCGTCAATGGCATGATCGACCTCGCCAGCACCTCCACCAGGAGCCGCAGCGCCGAGTTCCAGGGGGCGGGCGATATCGTCCTCAATGGCATGGTGATGGGAGGCGGAACGAACCAGTTCGGCATCATCAAGAACGCCGACTTCGCCGATCAGACCGGCACGCTCTCCCTCAACGGCGCCAACGTCTACAACGGCGTCACGCAGATCACCGGTGGCACGCTGAAGATCGGCAATGCCCAGGCGCTCGGCACCGCGGCCGCGGGCACGACCCTCAGTTCACCCCTCTTCTCCGGCGGCACCCTCGACCTCAACGGTCAGGCGGTGGTTGACGAAACGCTCTCGATGGATGGCACCACGGCCGACGCCGTCGATTTCGGCGTCGCGCTCGTGAACAGCAGCCAGACGGCTGCCAGCTGGAGCGGGAGCGTGTCTCTCGCCGCAGGCTCGTCGGGCATCGGCGGTCTGGGCGATATCACTGTCACCGGCAGCATGACCGGCTCGGGCAACCTGCGGAAGGTTGGCTTTGGCGCCGTGACACTGGCGAATGCCGCCACCACGGGAGCCACGTTCGTCGACGAGGGCACGCTGACGCTGGGGGCGGGAAGCGTCGTCAACGCCGGCGGCGGCATCTGGGTCGCGGCGGATGCGACGCTGAGCGTGCTCGGCTCCGCGAGCGGCCCCGTCGGCAGCCAGGGCACGATCGCCGTCGGGCCCGGAGGCCGCCTCACGTCGCCCGACTTCGGCGGGGGCGAAAGTTACCACGGTGCTTTCACGCTGGCTGGATCGGCTGGGTCGCTGGCGACGCTCTCGGACACGGGCACCAGCGGATTCGTCAATCGCGTGGCGTCGGTGACGATGGGGGGCAACTCCCAGATCGACCTCGTGGTCGGTAGTTCGATCACGGCCAGCGGCCGTGTGTCCGTCTCCGGCACCGGCAACTTGCTCTCGCTGTCGGGCATTGCCGCCAAGGGCTCGACCTACACGCTGCTCTCCGGCAGCAGCATCTTCAACACGGGCGGCATCGCGGCGACCGGCTCGCTGCTGGGCAACCAGACGGTCGCGCTCGGGTCGACGGGCACCGTCGGCCGCAGCACCTATTCGTTCACCCAGAGCGGGTCCGCGTTTCTGCTGGGAGTGTCCGGCTCGCAGTACAACCTCACCTGGACGGGCTCGGCCGGCGACAACCTCTGGAACTACTCCAGTGTCAACTGGCAGGCGGCGGGTACCGGCTACACCTTCGACCCGGGCGATAACGCCACGATCGCCTCCGCGGCGACGATCACGGTCGACGCAGTGGGCGTCGCCGCCGACACCACGACGGTGAGCAACGCCACGGGCGTGGTCAGCCTCGACGGGGGCACGCTCACCACCAACTCGCTCGTCAAGTCGGCGCCGGGCCTGTTCGCCGTCAACGGCAACGTGGCCGTCGGCAACGGCATCACGCTCTCGGGCGGCACGTTCCAGGTCGGGGCCTCAGGCAGCCTCAATGGCGGCAGCTACTCCGGCCCGATCGCCAACAACGCGGCGCTCGTCTACTCGGGCTCGAATGACCAGACGTTCGG
>CAJBSQ010000630.1 GCA_903958265.1 uncultured Planctomycetaceae bacterium | reverse complement strand
GAGGATGGCCTGTGCGGCCACCGACTTCCAGCCGTTGTCGGCGGGGCCGCGGTACTCGAGGCTGTTGTCGGTGGCCGACTGAGCGATGCCGGTGTCGCCGAGCGGTTGCCGCTGCGGGGTGGGGTGGGGGCCTGCCTGCGGCAGCATGCCGGCGGCCGAGGTGCCCGCGGCCGAGGTGTTCGCGGGTCGCACGAGCACGCTGCGGCCCGAGCCGGCAGCCGAGGGCGATGCGACGGATGCCGCCTTGGGCTGCCCGTCCGACCAGGGCGCCGCGGACTCCGCCGACCAGGTGCCGGTGCCAGCGGACGGCACGGCCGACGCCGGGGACGCGATCGTCACGCCCTCGGACGATGGTCCCTGATCGGCCGTCGGCTGCTGCTCCGGCAGCGGTGGCACGCCGATCTCCTTGGCCAGCACCGTCTGGTCGATGCCCGGGTCGGTGGGCTCGAGCGAGAACTGCTTGACTGTCTGGTTGCCGGAGGAGTCGGCGATCGCGATCCGCACCGTCATGGCGGCGACCTTGTCGCCGGCCCACCAGATCTCCTCGCCGACGAGATGCGCTGGCGATTCTCGGGCGAGGATGGCCTGTGCGGCCACCGACTTCCAGCCGTTGTCGGCGGGGCCGCGGTACTCGACCTTCAGCGATTCGAGCTTCAAGGAATCGTCGGCGGCGGCGTAACGGCAGACGATCTCGCCGTCGGCGCCCTTCCAGACGCGGCCGGCGAGCCGCGGTCCGGCGGCATCGACCAGCACGCGGATGTCGGGCCCCTCGCCACCGCGAGACCGGCCCTTCTTGTCCACTGCTCGGAGGCGAAACCAGTACTCGCCGTCGGTCTCGGCGCGATAGGTGAACGAGGTGGCCGTCGGCGCCGCCTCTCCGGCCGTCTGCCAGCTGATCCCGAGGTCGGTGGAAACGTTGAGCACCACCTTCTGGGCCGCCGCGTCGGCGTCGGGGTCGTCCGACTTCGGGATCCGGAAGGGGATCGCAAACGTCCGCTGCTTTGTCCGCGCGAGTTCCGGCAGGCCCGGTGTCGCCGTGGGCTCCGCAGTGGCCAGCCCGCAGGCGCAGGCCGCGACCGCTCCGGCGAGCCAGTGTCGCCAGAGAGGCCGGCTCGGGGCCGGGGCGTCGCCAGAGTGTGCCGAAAACACCATGGGATTTTGGATCGGCTTCGCGGCGGCGGAAAAGTCAGTGTTTTTCGGCAGAATCCCGCGAAGCTGCTCAGCTTGCCCCGCCCCCACGGTCGGCATGGAAAGCTGGGAAGACCGTGCGGATCGTGGAAGGTGGTCCGATTTTCTCTGGACCCGACCCGAGCTGCCCCGGCATAATCGGGAAGTCCGTTGGCGGGCAAGGAACCGGCTTCAGGGCTGGCTTCGCGACCCCGCTGGATGTGAACCCACATGCTCACCATGGAGTGGGGCCGCCGTTGAATTGGCCCGGTACCGTGCCTGCTTTCCTGCTCAGTGCAGCCCTGCTCGCAATCGTGGTGGCAGTCGGAGTCGCTGCGATCGTCACGATCCGCGACCGTTGGCTGCGGTCGACGAACGATCAGGCGGACTGGGAAAGAACGCTCGCCGGCTGCAAAAATCTCCGCGATGAGGGTGTGCTTACGGCTGAGGAATTCCGAAACATAAGAACACTCGTCGAACCGCGAACGCGGATCGGTGTACCCGTACTCGACGGCCGGCAGCAGCCGGTCGGCGATGCCGCCGGGTCGAAGCACGACAGGGAATGAACTGATGCCATCAGGGAAAGATGTCGGCGGACTCGGTCGGCGGGGCGCCGGCGGGACGACCAAGAAGAACGCCTTCTGTTCGTTCTGTCGCAAGAGCTACCGCGACGTCGGGCCGCTCGTTGAGGGCCCGGGCGACGTCTACATCTGCGGTGAGTGCATCGAACTTTGCCAGTCGATTCTCGACCAGGAAAAGAAGCGCCGCGG
>CAJBSQ010000629.1 GCA_903958265.1 uncultured Planctomycetaceae bacterium | reverse complement strand
GTCGTCTCCGCCAAACTCGAACGAGTGCGGCGCGACGAAATCGTCGTCGGGGGGAAGGTCGGCTGTCAGCGGAGCTGCCGGGCCGAGCGTGGCGAGACCGGAGGGCGCCGGCAGGCGTTGAATCTCCCGCCAGGCCGCGGCGATGTCTGCCGGTGTGACCAGTCGCCTCGACTCCGCCACGAGCACGAGCGACTGGTCGCTGAGCTGGTTGATCAGCCGCGGCACCCCGTCGGTCGCCTTGAAGACGGCGTCGTCGCAGCCCGCGGCGAAGAGCCGGTCCCAGGACAGGCCCGCGGCCCTCGTCTGGCCGCGAAGGTAGGCCATCGTCTCAGCATGGTCGAGCGGCTCCAGGTATCCGCGGACGGCGATCCGCTGGGCGAGGCTCTCCATCCGGGAGCCTGCGAGCATCTCCTCGAGCCGCAGGCTGCCGGCGAGCACGATGTGCACCGCGGGCATGGGCGTGGGCACGTTGGTGAGCAGTCGCAGTTCCTCGATCAGCCGCGTCGGCAGCGTGTTGGCCTCGTCGACCAGAATCACCAGGCCGGCCCCCGAGGCGGCGAGGCCGCGGATCCGCTCGACCAGTGCGAGCCGCAGGTCGCCCTCGTCGATGCCCCGGAAGGGTTCCCCGATCGCGGCCATCACGGCCTGCCAGAGGGCTCGCCGCGTGCAGATGCTCGCCCCGGAAAGGAGCGCCACGTCGAAGTCGTCGCGGACCTGCTCGGCCACCTTTGCCAGCAGGAGCGACTTGCCGGTGCCCGGCGGACCGACCACCAGCGCCACGCCCTCCGCCCGGCGGATGCACCGCTCGATCCCCTTGAGGGCCGCGTCGATCAGCGTCGCAGGGTGGTAAAACTGCGTTCGCGGGGCGGCCATGAACGGGCGGGTCGACGGGTGCCGGCTGGGGATGTGCATCACGCGTTACGTTCCGGATGACGGGGCTGGCTCACGAGAGTCGCGACACAAGGGATGTCGACCAACGGGCTTCCCTTCCTCCACCACCCCCGGCCATCGTAGACTTTTCGGATCGGGTAATCGGCACCTGAGGTGGCGGTGGCGACGAATGTGACGACCAGTGACGGGGACCGCGGCGGGCGGGCACGAGCCGATGTTTCACGTGAAGATCTGTGGCGTGACCACCGCTGCCGACGCCCGCATGGCCGCGGCGGCGGGGGCCGACGCGATCGGGCTCAACTTCGTGCCCGGGTCGCCCCGCTGCCTCGCGGCGGACGTCGCCCGTGAGATCGTCGCCGCCCTTCCCGACGACATGCTCGTGGTGGGGGTGTTCGCCGGCGCCGACCCAGGCGACATCCGCCGCATCGTCGAGCAGGTGGGGCTCGACGCCGTGCAGCTTCACGGCCACCTCGCCGGCGCGGGGCCGGTCGATAGCCCCAAGACCTGCGCGGCCCTCGCGCCCACGCCCGTGATCCGCGCGGTGCGTGTGGGGGCCGACGGGTTTGCGGCGGCGCGGGGCTGGATCGCCTCGTCCCGCGGCCTCGGCCACCCGCCGGTGATGGCCGTGGTCGATGCGGCCGTCACGTCGTCGACGGCGGCCGGCCAGCTCGGGGGTACGGGCGAGACGGTCGACTGGAGCCGGTTTGTGGAGGCAGGCGACCTCGGCATCCCGGTGGCGCTCGCGGGAGGCCTGACCCCCGCCAACGTGGCCGAAGCGATCCGGGCAACGGCCGCAACGGCGGTCGATACGGCCAGTGGCGTCGAATTCGCACCGGGCAGGAAAGACCCGGAAAAGATGCGGTCTTTCTGCGCCGCGGCCCGGCGGGCCCTCGCGGCCGTGGCCCCGTAGACCCTTTGCGATTCGCGACGACTGGCTAAGATTGAGCCATTCCCTGGCGGGCTTCCACCCGCTCCGCCCGACTCGCCGCCACTCAGTATGAGGCCCGGCGAACCGAGGCGTGTCTCATCCCCCTCAGGAGGTTCCCGTGGCCCACGTCGAAACCCGTCTGCCGTACAAAGTCGCCGATCTTGCGCTTGCCGACTGGGGCCGCAAGGAGATCATGCTCGCCGAGAACGAGATGCCGGGCCTGATGGCCCTCCGCGAGAAGTACGGTCGCTCGAAGCCGCTCGCCGGAGCCCGCATCGCCGGCTGCCTCCACATGACGATCCAGACGGCCGTGCTGATCGAGACCCTCAAGGAACTCGGCGCCGAGGTCACCTGGAGCAGCTGCAACATCTTCTCGACCCAAGACCATGCCGCGGCCGCGATCGCCAAGGCGGGCTTCCCGGTCTACGCCTGGAAGGGCATGACCAACGAGGAGTTCGACTGGTGCATCGAGCAGACGCTGTTCTTCCCGGACGGCGAGCCCCTCAACATGATCCTCGACGACGGCGGCGACCTGACGTCGATGGTGCACCAGAAGTATCCGGAACTGCTGGGCGGCATCCGCGGCCTCTCCGAGGAGACGACCACGGGCGTGCACCGCCTCTACCAGATGCACGAGAACGGCGAGCTGAAGCTCCCCGCGATCAACATCAACGACTCCTGCACCAAGAGCAAGTTCGACAACCTCTACGGCTGCCGCGAGAGCCTGGCTGACGGCATCAAGCGGGCCACCGACGTGATGGTGGCCGGCAAGGTGGTGGTGGTGTGCGGTTACGGCGACGTCGGCAAGGGCTCGGCCCACGCCATGAAGTCGCTGGGGGCCCGGGTGGTGGTGACGGAGGTCGATCCCATCAATGCCCTGCAGGCGGCGATGGAGGGCTATGAAGTGACCACCATGGAAGAGGTCGCTTCGCGGGGCCAGATCTTCGTGACGGCCACCGGCTGCCGCGACGTGATCCGCAGCGAGCACATCCAGAAGATGCAAAACGACGCCATCATCTGCAACATCGGGCACTTCGATCTCGAGATCGACATCGCCTGGCTCGACAACACCAAGGGGATCAAGAAGGTCGAGATCAAGCCGCAGGTGGATCGCTACACGCTCCCCTCGGGCAACTCGGTGCTCGTGCTGGCCGAAGGACGGCTGGTGAACCTCGGCTGTGCCACGGGCCATCCGTCGTTTGTGATGAGCACGAGCTTCACCAACCAGGTGCTCGCCCAGATTGCCCTCTGGACGGAGACCGACAGCTACGACGTGGGCGTGCACATGCTGCCCAAGAAGCTCGACGAGGAAGTGGCCCGCCTGCACCTCGACAAGCTTGGCGTGAAGCTGACGAAGCTCACCAAGGATCAGGCCGACTATCTCCACGTGCCGGTCGAAGGCCCGTTCAAGCCCGAGTATTACCGGTACTAAGAATCCTGCATGGGCCGTCCACGGCCCGTGCATCAGAGGCCGGGCTGGCTTGCGTCAGGCGGCACATGACAAGAGCGCGGGGTGGTGCGACAGCACCACCCCGCGTGGCGTTTCACGGGAAACGGATCGGCCCGTGCGGGGTGCGGCTTTGTTACGATCGCGGCTCTCCCAGCCCGCGTTGTCTCAGGAACCCCGCTTCCATGCCCACCGTCGCCCCGCTCCGTGGACTCCGCTACGACCCCAAGCATGTCGGCACGCTCTCGCAGGTGATCGCGCCTCCCTACGACGTGATCGATGGCGCCCTGCAGGCCGCGCTCTACGATCGTCACCCGGCAAACGTGGTGCGGCTGGAGCTCAACCGCGAGGAGCCCGGTGACGACGACCGCCTGAACCGGTACACCCGGGCCGCCAGATTTCTCAAGGAGTGGCAGGCTCAGGGCGTGCTCATGCAGGAACCCGCGGCGGCGCTCTACGTCTATCACCAGGCATTTGAGTTCGAGGGGCAGGCGTTTGTCCGCCGCGGGGTGATGGCCCGGGTGCGGCTGGAGCGATTCGGCACCGGCAACATCCATCCCCACGAGGAGACGATGTCGGGGCCGAAGCAGGATCGGCTGCTCCTGACGCGGGCCTGCCGGATGAATCTCAGCCAGGTGTTTGGCCTCTATCCGGATCCGGCCGGCGAGGTGCAGGCACTGCTCGACAACGCGGTGGCGGGCCAGCCGCCGGTCGAGGCCACCGACCACCAGGGTGTGACGAGCCAGATGTGGCCGATCGTCGACGAGGGAGTGGCGGCGAAGGTGGCAGGACTGCTGGGGCCCAGGCCGGTGTTCATCGCCGACGGCCACCACCGCTACGAGACCGCCTGCACCTACCGGGACGAAGTGGCGGCGGCCTGGGGTGCGGACCATGGCGGGGAGCCGTTGCCGCCCGACCACCCTGCCAACTTCGTGCTCATGATGCTCGTGGGCATGAGCGACCGCGGCCTCGTGGTGCTGCCGACGCACCGGCTCTTCGTGCAGCCGGCCGTGGCCACGGCCGCCGAGCTGTGCGGGAAGCTCGGCGACTGTTTCAACACGCGGACGTCGTGGAAGGGGCCGGCGGCCGCCGAGATCGTCTGGTCGAACCTCGAACTGGAAGGAGACCAGGGCACGATCGGGCTCTACACCGCCGGGGATCAGGCCTGGACCATCGCGCGGATCACGCCGGCGGGCCGGGCCCGGATGGAGCAGCTGGCGGGCGACCATGGGGCCGCCTGGCGGAGCCTCGGCGTGTCGATTCTCCACCGGCTCGTGCTCGACGACCTGCTCGGGGCCAAAGACATCCCGACGCCCGACTATGTGCACCTCGTCGGCGAGATGGCGGAGAGACTCGGCACGGGGAGATATCCGCTGGCCGCAATGCTGGTGCCCGCAAGCGTTGAGGACATCCGCAGGGTGAGCGAGACGGGCGAGCGGATGCCCGCGAAGAGCACCTACTTCTATCCGAAGCTCGCCAGCGGCCTCGTCTTCAATCCGCTGGAGTGAACCGGCCGCAGCGGCCGGCAGCCTGGGAGCGATCGCCCTCGCCCCGTTTCATGTGAAACGCGGAAAGCCCGGCTGCCTGCGGAGGCTGCGGGCCTTGCGTAAGCCTGGCGGTTTCACGTGAAACCCGGGCCGCCGACCTTGCCCACGGCGGTGGTTTCGCCGGTCTGCGGGCGCGACGTGACGATCGTGACCAAAGTGGCCGATATCCGGATGGTGCCCGGAGTGCGTTCCGGACCGGTGGGAAGGATTCTGCGCGTGGGAAGGATTCTCTGCGTGGCCAATCAGAAGGGCGGCGTCGGCAAGACGACCACCGCCTCCAACCTCGCTGCAGCCCTGGCTCACGGTGGGATGCGGACGTTGCTGGTCGACCTCGACCCGCAGTGCAACGCCACGACCGGGTTTGGCGTCGCTCCCGCCGCGATGCACCCGCTGGTGCTCGAGACGCCGCTGGCCGACTCAATCGTGGCGACCTCGCTGCCCAACCTCTTTGTTCTCCCCGGCAGCCGCTCCGTCCGCGACGTGGAGCGGATCGCCGCCCGATCCCGCGCCGGCTCGGCGATGCTCGAGCAGCACCTCGGCCTCGGCCTCGCCGCCTGGGACTACTGCCTGATCGACTGCCCACCCTCGATCGGCGACCTGACGCGGACGGCGCTCGCCGGCAGCACGGAGGTGCTGATGCCGATCCAATGCGAATACTTCGCGCTCGAAGGACTCACCCAGATGATCGAGGTGATCCGCGACGTGATGCAGGAGAGGCCGGGCCGCCTCTCCTTCAGTGGCATCGTGCTCACCATGCACGACGCCGCCCTGGAACTCACGGCCGAAGTCGAAGCCGAGGTCCGCGACTTCTTCGGGGAGATCGTCTTTCAGACGGTGATCCCCCGAGACGTCGCCGTCTCGGAGGCGCCGAGCCACGCCCAGAGCGTGCTCGATTACGCGCCGCGCTCACGGGGAGCGCGGGCCTACACGGAACTCTGCATGGAGGTACGAGACTGTGAGTAAGGAACGACGCCTCGGACGAGGACTCGAAGCATTGCTCGGACGGGCCGGGCTCGACACGCCGGCACCGGCGACGCAGGGCACGTCGGCCCTCGCCCAGCAGCCGGCCCGGCCGGCGACGGCCAGTGGCCTCGGCTCGGGCGCCGCCAAGCTCATGCTCCACGCGCCTGAGGAACTTGAGCAGGCGGCCGCCACGCTGCCGACGAGCGACGTATCGCCGACGGTCATCGATCCCAACCCCTGGCAGCCGCGGAGCCTCGTCGACGGCGCCGACCTCGCCGAACTTGCCGACAGTCTTCGCGAGCACGGGCTCGTGCAGCCGATCGTCGTGCGGGCACGGGGCGACCGCTACCAGCTGATCGCCGGCCAGCGGCGGCTGGCAGCCGCCCGCCGCCTCGGCTGGGAGAAGGTGCCGGTGCGGGTGCTCGATGTGGACGACCGGCAGATGTCGGAGATCGCGATCGTCGAGAACCTCCAGCGGCGCGACCTCGACGCGCTGGAGAAGGCGGCGAGCTTCAAGCAGTATCTCGCCACCTGGAACTGCACCCAGGATGAGCTCGCCAAGCGGCTCTCCGTGGACCGCTCCACGGTGGCCAACCTGATCCGCCTCCTGGAGCTGCCCGCCGGCGTGCAGGCCACGCTCCGGGCGGGCACCATCTCCATGGGCCATGCCCGGGCGCTGCTGCCGCTCGGCGACGAGGATGAGCAGGTGCGGCTCGCCGCCCGCGTGGCGGCGGAGGGGCTCTCGGTGCGGGCGATCGAGGCGGAGGTGCAGGAGATCATCCGCCGCGAGGAGGCCGACGAAACCGGCGACGGGGCGGACCTGGAAATCCCCGCCGGCGACGCCGGCTCTGCCGGCGGACCCTCGGCCCCCAAACGGAAGCCGGGCCGGCCGGCGACGCGGCGGCCGAGCCAGGTGGCCGCCGTCGAGGCCCAGCTGCGGCGGGCCCTCGGCGTGAAGGTGGTGGTGCATGCCAACGGCCGGGGGGCGGGCCGGATCGTGATCCCATTCACCGACCTCGACGAGTTTCAGCGGCTGCTCGACCACATCACCGAGTGAGCCGCGGCCCCGTCTCGGCCGTGCTACACTGTTGCCCTCACGGAGCGTGGCGCAGTTGGTAGCGCGCTTGGTTTGGGACCAAGAGGTCGAGAGTTCGAATCTCTCCGCTCCGATTCGACCGCCTCGAGGATGGCCACGATGACGCGACGACTCCGGACCGTACTGCTCCTGATCGCGATGCTCGCCGGAGTTCCCGCCACGGTGCTCGGCCAGGTGTCGATTACGGAACTGGGAGCGGCGAACGCCGTTCGAAACGACATGATGTCGAACTCGGCCGGCAACGCCGCGGCGGCGGCCCCGCCCGCGTCGCGGCAGGGTGCCGGCGCAGCCACCGTCCAGACGGTCAACTACGGCATGAAGTACACGCTCTCCTACGCGCTGACGGGCCTTCTGTTGGCACTGGGCATGTACCTCGTCTGCCGCCCGAGCAACCGCAACGCGGTCGAGTGATCGTCGACCGGACGGCCGCGATCTCAGCCGGTACGAACTGACGTCGCCGCCCGGCGGCCACATGCGACGCCGGCCGCGATGGCCAGCACCACGACCGCGACTCCCGAGGGCTCCGGAACCGGCACCCCCGGCACGGCCTGGCTCGAGGGAGCGGCTGAGTTCAGTCCCGGCGAGAGTGTGGAGCCGCGGCCGAAGACGACCGAGCCTGCGATGGTTCCGTTGCCGGAGATCGTCTGCCCCGCGGGAACCTGATAGCTGCCAGACAGGCCGCTGACGTCGAGCACGGCCTCCGCCGCGACGGCGAGTTGCGATGCGACCGCCACGGCGGCGGGATCGGTGACGAGCAGGCTGCCGGCGTCGATCGCCAGCGGTCCGGCCAGGGCGTTGCCCCGGTCCAGCACGAGCGATCCGGTTCCAGACTTCGTCAGCGATGACCATTCGGGCCCGATCCAGCCGCGGCCTGCCTGCCCCTGTGTCTGGCGCCCAGCGGCGACGTTGATCAGGAGGTCGCGTGGCGAGTCGGGCGTGGCGAGCGGTTCGAACCACACGGCATCGGCTGAGAGGGTGCCGGCCGCTCCGCCCAGCGTCACGATCGCGGCCTGGCCGGGCGCGAAGGAATACGACCCGAGAGCGACCCACTCGCCACCCCGTGACCGTTGGTCGACCGTGACGAGGTGCCGGCCATCGGCGGCGTCGATGGTGTAGGTGGCGTTGGCAGCGCGATCGGTCGTCGCCGACCAGCGGGCGTACACGTTCATCGTGCCGGCCTCGGGGAGGTGCGCCGCCCAACGGACGGTGGAGGCGGAGCCCGAGGTGCCGACGAGGCTGCGTCCTTGATAGGCGGACGAACTGCTCAGCGATGTCCAGGCGGCTCCGCGAGGCAGGGCGGCCGGGTCGGCGTCATCGAGCACCCAGCCTGGCCCGGGCGGCGGCGGCGGAAGCGTGCCGAGGCCCGAATCCGCCAGAAACTTTGTCAGATCCTTGCCGTCGCCACCCCACCGCCGAAGCTCGAAGAGCGGGGTGGCCCGCGTGTTGAGGCCCGTCTTGGTGGTCATGCCGGTCTTGAAGCCGGCCGCCTGGAGTTCGGTGATCACGGCGGCGTTGTAGTCACCATAGGGATAGGCGAAGTGGTTGCTCACCTTCCCGCCCACGTTGCTGGCGATGTCCTGCCGGGAGCCGACCACCTCCTGCCGCACCTGGGTGCCGGTGATCGTGGAGAGTCGCGGATGGGTTTGCGTGTGGGCTTCCACGAGAAACACGCCCGCTGAGTCCATCTCCGTGACCTGCTGCCACGAGGCCTTGGGCTGACCGATGCCGATGCCGCGGGTGTGGGTGTAGTTGGTCGCGACCATCCCACGGGCGGCGAGCAGGGGATACATCTCGGTGTAGCCCAGGATGTAGTTGTCATCCACCGTGAGCATGATCGGACGATAGGGCAGAATCCCGTCGTTGACCCGCCAGTCGTAGAACTGGTCGAGCGTGACGGTCGAGAAGGAGTTGGCCGCGAGGTAGTCGAGGTGCGCGGTGAAGTTGTCGCGGACGTAGCCGAGGTTGGCGTGGGCGTGGTACATGACCGCCGGCACCTGCGCGGCCACCGGGAGGCCG
>CAJBSQ010000628.1 GCA_903958265.1 uncultured Planctomycetaceae bacterium | reverse complement strand
GAGTCGTCTGCCGTGATGGCAGTCTGGGAAGACCGAGAAGGCCTGGAAGGCCGGCTGGTCAGTCGGCGGGCCAGTCCGCGGTCGTGCAGTGCTCGATGCCGTCGCCGGCCTGCCAGACGAATCGCGCCGAGCAGCCGGGGACTCCGTCGATCACGTCGGCAGCTGCGTCCGGCCCCAGCACGCTGGCCGCCGTCGCCAGGGCGTCGGCTGTGGCCCCGTCGGCAGCGATCACCGTGACTGCGGCGGGACCGGCAACACCGATGCCTGTCCGCGGGTCGACAATGTGGCTGTATCGGCGACCGTCGATGACAACGGCCTGCCGTGCGTCGCCCGAGGTGGTGACCGCCGCCTGCGACAAGACCAGCGTCTTCGCGTCGGCACCATCATCGCCGGGGAGACCGGCGACCGCGATTCGCCAGCCGGCGGTGCCAGGCGGCGGGGCCGACACCACGACGTCACCAGACGCATCGACCATGGCCGATTCGATACCCAGAGCGGCGAGCACCGCGAGCACCCGGTCGGCCGCGTACCCCATGCCGATCCCGCCCGGGTCGAGCCGCATTCCCGGCCGCCGGAGGGACGCGCCGCGGAGCATTGGATCGAGCCGCAGAGCATCGCCGCCGACCGCCGCGCGGGCGGCCGCGAGTTTGTCGGGCCGCGGCAGCTTTCCCGACCGCCGCGACTGCCGCCAGAGCGTGGTCAGCGGGCCGACCGTGATGTCGAACGCCCCGTCGGTCAGGCCCCGGATCTCCTCGGCGCGGACGAGCAGCCTCCAGAGGTCATCTCCCACGGGCACCGGCTGTGGCGTCGGGGCCGCGGCGGAGAGGCGGCTCAGTTCGCTGTCGGCGTCGTAGTCTGAGAGCACCCGCTCCAGCCGGTGGGCCTCCGCGAAACCAGCGGCGATCGCCGCCGCGCCCACGTGGCGATCGCCGGCATACACCGTGATCGTCCAGGCCACGCCCATCAACGGCCGCGTGTCGCTGACCCGCACCGTCGGTGAGGCTTCATCAGGAAGGCGGTCACCGCCGTCGGGGACACATCCGGCGGTGGCCAGTGCCACGACCGCCGTCACTCGATACACTGCCGTGATCATGAGTGAAGCCACGCCGCCTCCTTTCGTCGCCATCGACTTTGAGTGCACGCCGCTACGGAGTGTGCCCCGACTCGACATTCCGATCGATGCCTCGCCCGCCTACCGGGCCCGACTGGAGCGGTTGCAGCGGGCCGTGGCCCGCCATGGCACCCGCAACAGCTACTTCGTGACTGACGGTGGCTGTGCATTCCGTTTTACCAACGATCCGGCCGTGGGGTGGGTACGGTTCCGGTTCGAGGGCACGGTGCTCACCGACGAGACCGATGCCAAGACGATCGGCAGCGACCTCGAGATCGTCCTCGACCAGGAAACGTGCGACTGGCTCACGCAGCCGGCCGTAGAGTGGCTGCGACTGACGGCGAAGCATGCCGTGGAGACCGAGTTCGACCGCTACATCGCGGCCGGCGACCTCTCCCGGGCGCTCGAGCGGCTCGCGCGGGAGCAGGCCGCCAGCGACGCCGCCGGCGGCTACCTGGGGATGAACCTGTAGCCACCGCTGTCGATTCGCGGCCCTCGCCTGGCGGAGATCATCGCGGGGAGAAACCCTGCGGCCCTGGAGCGGGTGTGTGTGGAAGGGGCTTTTTACCGAGCCGTTGCCCGACCTCGAATCTCGAGCAGCACGCTCTCATTGTCGCTGCCCGGGATCGGCCACGATGCGAGACGGCGGATCACGACCCTCTTCGTCAGGCCGCGGAACCGGGCGTCATCCCGCTCCTCCTCCCACCGTGGTCCCTTCACGATCAGCATCCGCCCGTACGCGCCGCAGATCGGCTCAAACCAGCTGAGGAGTTTCGCCAGCGGCGCCACCGCCCGGATCACGAGCGTGTCGAAGCGGTCTGGTCCCGACGGACGGCGGGCGACGAGGGTCTGTGCGGCCCCCTCGTGCACGGGCACGGCAAGCCCCGTCTCGCGGATGATCTCGCCCACGGCACGGGCCTTCTTGGCAACGCTGTCGACGAGTTCCACCCGCAGGTCTGGCCGGAGGAGCGCGAGGATGACGCCAGGCACACCTCCCCCCGTGCCGACATCGAGCAGCCTTTCGCCGCGGGCGAGATGCGGGGCGATGGCGACTGCATCGGCCACGTCGCGGGCGACGAACTTCTCAACGTCGGTGTGTCGCGTCAGGTTCAGCCGCTCATTCCACGCCCAGAGGCTGGCCGCGTACGCGGCCAGCCCGGGCATGGCTTCCGGAGGCACGACGATCCCGAGCCGAGCGCACTCCGCCGCGATTCGTGCCGCGAGGTCGTCGTGGCTCACTTGATGAACAGCATTTCGCGATACGTCGGGAGCGGCCAGAGGTCGTCCGGCAGAATGACCTCGATCTGGTCGGCTGTCTCCCGCAGCGAGAGCATCACCGGGATCACGTCGTCGTGGAAGTGCTTGACCTCGGCACGCAGGTCGCCGCCGCCGTGGGC
This sequence comes from uncultured Planctomycetaceae bacterium, assembly GCA_903958265.1. GTDB lineage: Bacteria > Planctomycetota > Planctomycetia > Pirellulales > UBA1268 > QWPN01. Next base: position 1,663 of record CAJBSQ010000628.1, on the reverse strand, counting down.
GAGAACCTTTTCGAGCGACTCGATCCGCCCCTCGAACTCGCCAACGAGTTTGGTGAGCTTGTCCAGCGTGCCCACGTGGGGCGCGTTGCCGAGGCTCTTCAGCTTGGTGGCGATGTCGACGAGTTCACCCTGATAGCGGTAGCCAGCCGGCAGGATCATCGTCTTAGCGATCTGCAGTGCGGCCTGGGCCTCGGTGTTGATGTCCTTGCAGTACCGCTCCATGTAGATCTCGTAGCGGCTCTGCATCTCGCGCTGCGAGAGCACGCCATACTTCTCGAACATCGCCAGATTCTTCGGGGCCACGAGCACGTCGAGGGCCTCAGGCGTGGCCTTGAGGTTGGGCAGACCTCGCCTGGCCGCCTCCTCGTGCCACTCTCCGGAGTAGCCGTTGCCGTTGAAGATCACCGCCTTGTGGTCGGAGACGATCTTCTGCAGGAGTTTCTCGACGGCGCCCGCCAGTTTGGCCTGATCGCCGCCGGTCGCCGTCTCCAGCTCCGTGGCGATGAAGTCGAGGCTGTCGGCCATGATCGTGTTGAGTGCCACGAGCGGGCCGGCGATCGACTGGCTGGACCCGACCGCCCGGAACTCGAACTTGTTGCCCGTGAACGCAAACGGGCTGGTCCGGTTGCGGTCGCCGGCGTGCTTGGGCAGAGGGGGGAGTGTGTCGACGCCGACGGTCAGCGTGCCGGACGACTTGGAACTGGTCGCCTTTCCCTTTTCGATCTGCTCGAAGACGTCGGCGAGTTGCTCGCCCAGGAAGATCGAGATGATGGCCGGCGGAGCCTCGTTGGCACCGAGCCGATGGTCGTTGCCGCTGGCGGCGACCACGGCGCGGAGCAAGTCACCGTGGAGATGGACGGCACGAATCACCGCGGCGCAGAACACGAGGAACTGCATGTTGGCATGGGGCGTCTCACCCGGCTCGAGCAGGTTGCCGAGCCTGCAGCCCAGCGACCAGTTGACGTGCTTGCCGGATCCGTTGATGCCGGCAAACGGCTTCTCGTGGAGCAGGCAGGCCATGCCGTACTTCTGGGCGACGCGAGTCAGCGTCTGCATGATCGTCTGCTGATGGTCGGTCGCGATGTTCGCGTTTTCGTAGAGCGGCGCGATCTCGTACTGACTGGGAGCCACCTCATTGTGCCGGGTCTTCACGGGCACGCCGAGCTTGAAGAGATCCCGCTCCGCCTCGAGCATGCAGGCGAGCACCCGCTCGGGGATGGCCCCGAAATACTGGTCCTCAAACTCCTGCCCCTTCGGCGGCTTGGCACCGAAGAGGGTGCGCCCGGTCACCACGAGGTCGGGGCGGGCAAAAAAGAAGTTGCGGTCGATGAGAAAGTATTCCTGCTCCGGTCCGCACGACGCAGCCACCTGGCCGATGTCTTTGTGGCCGAAGAGGGCCAGCACCCGGCGAGCCTGCTTGTCGACGGCCTGCATCGAGCGGAGCAACGGGGTTTTCTTATCCAGTGCCTCGCCCGTCCACGAGCAGAATGCCGTGGGGATGCAGAGCGTGGTGCCGTTGGGGTTGTCGAGGATGTAGGCGGGGCTCGTCGGATCCCAGGCGGTGTAGCCGCGGGCTTCGAACGTAGCGCGAAGGCCGCCCGAGGGGAAGCTCGATGCATCGGGCTCGCCCTGGATCAGTTCCTTGCCGGAGAACTCGGCGACG
>CAJBSQ010000627.1 GCA_903958265.1 uncultured Planctomycetaceae bacterium | reverse complement strand
GCGGAATGCCGCTGCAGCGAGGGCAGGGGCCGAACTCGCTGCACAGCCACGCCTGCTGGTCGAACGTGTAGACGAGCACATCGTCAACCTCGGGGAACGAGATCATGAACTCCTTGAGCAGGTCCCGATACTTCGCCTGGACGGCCTGATCGAGGATGCAGGCCGGCCGCACCGGGTTGAAGTTCACCATTCGGGGAATTCCGAAGTGGGCGAGCGTCTTAAGCCCGTGCTTCTGTGCCTGCGCGATGCGAAACTTGAACTTCTCGCGTTGCTCGGCATCGAGGTCCTCGAGATTCAAAACCTCGCCCGCCGGTTTGCCGCCCCAGGCGATCGACAGCTGCACCATGTTGACGCCGAGTTGCTTGATCTGCGTCAGCTCCTCGTCGCTCCACGAAATGTCGGGCACCGAAGGGTTGCCGACGATGCCGACGAAGAGTCGGTATCCGCCCGGGCCGGTGGCGGCCTGCTCGGAAGCAGCCGGCGGCTCATCCCCATGAATCACGGGCCCGAGGCATGCGGCCATGGTGAGCAGCAGCGCGGTGACGGCGGATGCGATCGACCGCGTGCGGCAGGCTGCGTTTTCGGCGGCGAGGCGACGTGGCATGGGCTACTTTCGGTTGAGTGTCAGGAGTTGATGATTCCCGTGCGTCGGGCTACGGCGACGGCCTCGAGCTTCGAGTGGGTGCCGAGCTTCTCGATCACCCGCTGCACGTGGGCGCGGGCGGTGTTGCGGGCAATGTGAAGCCGCTGGCCGATGGCTGCCGTACTCGTGCCGCCTGCGAGGAGATAGAGCACCTCGTGCTCGCGGACCGTGAGTCGTAGCGACCGCCCCGGCGCGGCGATGTTGCTCGTCGCATGAGCCGCGGCCGAGGCGGCGTTGCTGCGGGCTGCGAGCAGCGCCACCGCCAGGCTTTCGGCCGATCCGTCCTTCGCAATCAGGCCGTCGCACCCCGACGCGACAGCGGCCTCCCTGGTCTCAGGGGTCGCGTGTTCGGCGAGGAGCAGGATCGTGGTTTTGGGGAGTCCCGCACGGATCGCTGCCACCATCGAGGCCAAGGATCCGTTGCCGGACTGCTGGTCCACGACCGTCACATCAGGAGCGAGTGCGAGGACCTGGTCTACTGGGCAGGAGTCGTGGCCTCCCATGAACGTCGTCTCGATGCCCCGCTCACTAGAGAGCCAGTGGGCCAACGGCTGGAAAAACATCGGTTGTTCGCCAATCAGGGCGGCCCGAACCCGACCACGCACCACGTCCATTCCGGAATCCCTCACACGTGCCGACCGACCGGTTGCCCACGAAGCCCATACGGAAACGGTAGCAGCGGTTTTTATGGGGTGTTAGGATTCCAACGATGACCACTAGCACAGAATTGAAATCCCGGGCCTCCCGGCACCTGGGCGATCCGCCGCCGCATCAGCCGCTGTCGTGGAAGTCGTACCACCAGACCGTGCGGCGAATCGTGGCCAAGTGGAACCCCAACCACGGCAACTACGGCGTGCACGACCACGAGTTCGTGGAAATCGCTGTGATCGCCGCCGGCACGTGCCGGCATCAGACCATCCTCGGCGAGTTTCACCCCACGGCTGGGGACGTGTATCTCTTTAGGCCAGGGGCGTGGCATGGCTATGCCGACGCCAGAGGGCTGTCGCTCTACAACTGCTGCTTCGACGCCGCCCTGCTCGGCAGGGAACTTGGGTGGATGACGGATGAGCCCTATCTGGGCAACCTGCTCTGGGCTCTTCCGTTGTCGCCCCGCCAGCGCGGCATGGTGGCGCTCCGTCTCCCCTCCGCAGAGTTCGCGGCCTGTCGCCGGCTGCTGGATGATCTCTGTGACCTGGCAAGAATCGAGCATCACAGCCACTTCGGCGATCACGTGGGCCTGCTGATCCAGCTTCTGAGCCTGCTGGCCCGAAACACGCCGCGGCCGCCAGCGACCTCGGCAGGGAATGTCCGCGCCCAGCGGGCGGTCGCGCTGGCGCTCAAGTGCATCGACGATGCGCCGGCGGACGAGTGGACGCTGCCGCTGCTCGCCGCGCGGGCGGCTGTCGAGCCGACGTATTTTTCCAGATTGTTTCGGGCCGCGGTAGGCCTGCCCCCGATGGCCTATCTGACACGCCGCCGCCTGGAGGTCGCCACGACCCTCCTTCGCCGCAACGATCTCGCCATCGGGGATGTGGGGGCCATCGCCGGCTGGCCTGATGCCAACTACTTCAGCCGCAGTTTCCGCAAGCACTTCGGGATGACGCCGTCGCGGTATCGGCAGCGATTTTGCGAAGGGCCGAAGCGCAGCTGACTGCCTTGGAGGGGGCACTCTTGACCCTCGCGCGTCGTAGGGTCACCGCAGCCGGCTGCTTGCCCTTCCGGTATCAAACGCGAGCGATGGAGCACCGGCAGCCCCGAGCCCCCAGCCAGAGCCAAGAGCACCCCTGACCGCTACTCGTTGACGTACGTCTCGAGGAACCGAGCGAGCTTGTGGAAGTCGCAGCCCCGCTCCACGTAGCGAACCACCGTCACGAGCGTGTTGGGATCGACCAGCTCCTCGAAGGGCACGTAGTTGAGGTCGAGCTGCCCCGAGACGCTCACCATCACGCCGTTGAGCCCCCGCTCGGCGAGCGCCCGGTAGCCGCCCACGCCGAGTTGGCTGCCCAGCATGACGTCGAAGGCATGGGGCTTCGCACAGCGGACCTCGTAACCGAGCTGCAATCCCACCACCTTCCGCGACCGGCCCGTCTGCTTCTTGAACTCGTCAGACACCAGCTTGGCAAACATCCGCCCGAGCTGGACGTGTGAGATCGAGATGTGGCCGTGTTCGTCGCGGGGGATCCCCTCGAGGCTCTTGGCAGGGAGGTACTCGGCGAGGCCCTCAGCCATCACGATCACGCCGTACTGCTTCCCCTCCTGCTCCTCGCGAACCCGCATCGTCTTCACGATCCGGCCGATCACCGCGTCGATGTTCATCACCGGCTTGAGCTTCGTCTCGCCATTGGGGCCCGTGACCGTCTCCTCGCCGCGGAACTTGCCGTGGATGTCCTCCACGCTGATCACCAGGCTCGCCTCACCGGCAATGGCGGCCCCGTACGAGAGCCAGCCGGCACTGCGGCCCATCGTCTCGCAGAGGAAGTAGGAACGGCTCGCCTCCGCGTCGTAGAGCAGGTTGCGGATCTCACCACCGAGCGTGTCGACGGCCGTGAAGTAGCCGAACGTGAAATCGATGCCCATGTAGTCGTTGTCGATCGTCTTCGGCAGGTGCACGACCGGGATCCGCTTGGCGTCGGCCGGCAGGCGGTCCTGGTAGAGCTTGAACTTGTTAGCTGTTTTGAGCGTGTCGTCGCCGCCGATCGAGATCAGGGCCTCGACGCCCAGCGACCGGAGCCCCTCGTAGGCGTTTTTCAGCGGCTGCACCCGCTCGGCATCCTCGAAGTGGCTCGGATGCGAGACGTGCTTGCCCGGGTTGGTGCGGGCGGTGCCGATCATGATGCCCTGGCCGCTGCGGGTGCGCTTGAGGAAGTCGGGGGTGATCTTGATGTAGTCGCGGCCCTCCACGAGCGGCTTGGCGGGCGTGAAATCGGCGAGCGACGAATAGCCGTGCTTCATGCCGATCACCTCGGTACCCTCGCGCATGAACGAGGTGGCCGCCGTCGAGATCACGGCGTTGGCACCTGGGGCCGGGCCGCCGGCGAACAGGATCGCGACGCGGCGGAAGTGATGGGTGGCGCGGTCGGGACGGGCGAGAGATTCGGCCATCGAGGGCTCCTGGGTTGTCAGCCGGCGAGCATCCGCTCGACGAAGGTGGTGTCGATTCCGGCCTCGTGAAAGGCGGTGTTGGAGAGAACCTTGAGATGCAGTGGAACGGTGGTCTTGATGCCCTCGATGCGAAGCTCCTTCAGCGCCCGGATCATGGTGTCGATGGCGTCCTTGCGGGTGGGCTGATGCACGATGAGTTTCCCCACGAGCGAGTCGTAGTAGGGGGGCACCACATAGCCGGTGGTGGCGTGGGAGTCCCAGCGCACGCCGAAGCCGCCCGGAGCGATGATCCGGTCGATGCGACCAGGGCAGGGGCGAAAGTTGGCGTCGGGATCCTCGGCGTTGATCCGGCATTCAATTGCGTGCCCGCGAGGCTTGATGTCGGCCTGCTTCAGGTCGAGTTTCTCACCCGCGGCGACCCTGAGCTGCGCCTTTAAGAGATCGATTCCCGTCACCATCTCGCTGACCGGGTGCTCAACCTGAATCCGGGCATTGACCTCGATGAAATAGAAGTTGTCTTGCTGGTCGACGATGAACTCGACCGTGCCGGCCGAGTAGTAGCCTGCGGTCTTGGCGAGCCGCACCGCCGCATCGGCCATCTTCTGGCGGATCGCCTGTGGCAGACGGGGCGAGGGGCTCTCTTCAATCAGCTTCTGGTGCCGCCGCTGCGTTGAGCAGTCACGTTCCCAGAGGTGAAACACGTTGCCATGCTGATCGCCGAGGATCTGGATTTCGACGTGCCGCGGCCGCTCGATGTATTTCTCGATGTAGATGCCGGCATTGCCGAAGGCCGCCTGGGCCTCGGCCGACGCCTGCTGCCAGGCGCTCGCCAGCGAGAGATCGTTGGCCGCCACCCGCATGCCCTTGCCGCCGCCGCCGGCCGTCGCCTTGAGCAGCACGGGGAATCCGATCTCCTTGGCGATCCGCACCGCCTCCTGCTCGTTGGCGATCAGGCCCTCGCTACCGGGAACCGTGGGCACGCCCGCCTCGCGGGCGAGTGCTCGGGCAGAGTTCTTGTCGCCGACCCGCTCCATCGTCTCGGGCGTGGGGCCGATGAAGCCGATGTCACACGACCGACAGACCTCGGCGAAGTGGGAGTTTTCCGAGAGAAAACCGTAGCCGGGATGGATTGCCTGCACGTTCCCGATTTCGGCGGCGCTGATCACGCGGTCGATGCGGAGATAGCTCTCCGAGGCCTTGGCAGGCCCGATGCAGATCGCCTCGTCGGCGAGCTCGAGGTAGGGAGCGCCCCGGTCGCCCTCGCTGAAGACAGCGACGGTTTCAATGCCGAGCTCGCGGCAGGCGCGAATCACTCGAAGGGCGATCTCGCCTCGATTGGCAATCAGGATCCGTTTGAACATGAAGTCTCCCGCGTTGGCTAGCCGTGCCCGGCCCTCGATCCGTCTCCGGGCTCAGCCTTCCGGGTCGACCTTGATCAGCGGCTGGCCGAACTCGACCGGAGCGCCGTTTTCGACGAGGATCGCCACCACCTGGCCCGAGACGCCGGCGGGGATCTCGTTGAACACCTTCATCGCCTCGACGATGCAGCATGTCTTCTCGGGGCCGATCCGGTCGCCGACCTTGACGAACATGGCGGCGTCAGGACCGCTGGCACGATAGAAGGTGCCCACCATCGGACTCTTGATCACGAGCATTCGGGCATCCGAGGCCGACTCCTTCGCCACCGGCTCGGCGGCAGGGCCAGCTGCGGGCCGGGCCGTCTGCGGCACGGGTGCCGAGGAGGTGACGACGTCTCCGCCGCGGCGAATCCGCACCCGGTTGTCGGCCTGCTTGAGGTCGAGTTCGGAGAGATCGTGCTCCTTCATGAGCTCGATCAGCCGGCGGACCTTTTTGACGTCGAAGAGGTCGCCCGGAGTGGGTGCGGCGGACATGGGAAGGGGGATCTCCTGATGGACCGCGTCGGGGCGGTGACGGCGCTGGCAGGGTCGCACCGCCGTGGGCGGCCCGAAAACCTGCTGATTTTGCGGCGAGGGTAGCCCTTGCGCGGCGCGGGCGTCAAGGTAATCGCGGCCGAGCCCGCCTGATGGGTCGCCCGCCGCGAAAACTCGGCCGCTACCCCGAGCCTTCCGATTTCGTCACACTCGCGAGACCTGCGGCCGTCAGACATGCTTTGCCGGCACCCGTCGCTCCAATTTCGAGGCTGCCATCGATGGTTCTGAAGCCGCCCGCCGACGTGCCCCGCCTCCCGCCCCGCCGCCGCGAGGCGAGCAAGCGCGACTACGGCAGGGTGGTGGTCGTGGGGGGCTCCGCCGGCATGGCCGGCGCTGCAGCATTGGCGGCGATGGCAGCCCTCCGCGGGGGGGCGGGGCTCGTGGAACTGATCGTGCCCGAGACGGTGGTACCGATCGCGGCTGGCTTCGACCCCTGCGTGATGACTCGCGGGCTGCCTGCGGCGGCCGACGGCACGTTTGCCGTGGGGGCGGCCGAGATGCTTCTCCCACGGCTCGAGCGGGCCGCTGCGGTGGCGGTCGGCCCTGGCATCGGCCGGTCCGCTGCCGTTGCCGAACTCGTGCTCGCCCTCTGGCGCGACCTGCCCATCCCTGCCGTCTTCGACGCCGACGCTCTCTGGGCACTGGCAACCGCGGCAGACCGGCTCGGGGAGCACGCGGGAGCTCGGATCATGACCCCGCATGCCGGCGAGATGCTCCGGCTGCTCGGCTGCGATCCGGGAAGTCCGCGGGCCGACGACCGGGGAGCGCTCGAACGCGCCGCCTCCGAGATGGCGGCGGCCACCGGGGCGGTGATCGTGCTCAAAGGCGCCGGCACGCTGATCGCGGCGGCCGACCGCCGGGCGAGCAATGAGACGGGCAATCCCGGCATGGCCACGGCGGGCACCGGCGACGTGCTGACGGGCCTCACGGCGGCGGGACTGGCCCAGGGGATGGCCCCCTTCGACGCGGCCCGGCTCGCCGTGTGGGTCCATGGCCGCGCGGGCGACGTGGCGGCGGCCGATCTCGGCGAGGTCTCGATGACCGCCCGCGATCTGCTCGAGAGGCTGCACGTGGGATTTCGGGAACTGGCGACCTAACGCGGGCGCGGTTTCGGTGGATCGCCGGCTCGCGGGCGGCACAAGTCGCCGCTCCGCGGTCTTACGGAGTGTCGCCGGGGCGAGGATACGCCCAAGGCTCCTCGAGCATTCGCCGACTCCCTTCGCCTACCCGCCCTCGCTTGCGGAGACGACGCTCCCCATAACTTCGATGCGCTCTAGCGAACCGACTTGGCCGAGAACTCGGCCAGCCGCGTGACGTCGGCAACGCCGTCGTC
>CAJBSQ010000626.1 GCA_903958265.1 uncultured Planctomycetaceae bacterium | reverse complement strand
TTCTACTGGGATTCCGAAATCGTCGCGCACCTGGCTGTGCACGATGTGAAGCCCGATGATTTTGAATGCGTTGTCAACTGTCCGGACAGGCGAGGCAAAAGTCGATCGACGGAGCGCCCTTGCTGCTGGGGAGAAACGGCAGACGGGAGGTATTTGCTCTGCGTTTACGAGTATATTGATGAAGTCTGGATCCTTCCCGTGACCGCGTATGAAGTCGCTCGCCCAAACCGGTGACCCAGTGATGAAGCCGCCCGTCGTTTCAGCCGAGATGCTCCTGCAGGTTCAACGAGACCGCCAGGCCATCGCTGCCGAACTTCCGGTGCTTGCATTGCAAGACGCACGATTGGTTGCCGCAGCGGCAGAGGACACCCTCACCGGCCATCTGCGACGGGCCATCCACGCCAGCCATAGGTCGTTGCAAATCATTGCGACAGAAGCCGGAATTCAGCCGGCTGCCTTGTGCCATTTTCTTGAAGGGGAACAGGCTCTCCAGTCGAACGAACTCGATCGCTTAGCCGCTGCGGCTGGAGTAACCGTATCGCTCGCGTTGCAGCGGCCGTGAGCAAAAGGAGGGCAGGCTTCAGCCTGTCAATCCGAGAGGGACGGCAGGCTGTCGTCAGGCGTGTCGTTCAGCGGCATCCCGATCCGTCGAGAGGCAGGTACACGCCGCCTCGTCCTTCGCACCGTACTTCTCCAGGAAGTGATCGAAGGCTTTGATCGCCGCACCCCGTGTCTCGGCGAGCCAGATCTCACGCTGCATCCTGGGGGTGCCGGCCGATCCGCACCAGGTCCTCACGGAAAACTCACGCTGGCCCGAGGCTGCCCCTCGGAAAACCGGACTGCCGGAGAGGGGCGGGCGGGTGCTACGATTCACGCGGCTGCTGGCGGAGTGCGATGCGGCGACGCAGGAATCGCCGCGGATCGTTCACTGGAGGAACGATGGCTGACGCCCGACCCAAGCTCTTCGTGCTCGACACGAATGTGATCCTTCACGACAGCGGCTGCCTGCGGAAGTTCGCCGAGCACGACGTGGCCGTACCGATCACGGTGCTCGAGGAACTCGACCAGTTCAAACGCGGCAACGAAGACATCCACTTCCAGGCCCGCGAGTTTCTCCGCCGGCTCGACGCGCTCACCGGCGACGTCCTCTCCCGCGAAGGCAGTCCGCTCGGCGAGGGGCTCGGCGCGATCCGCGTGGTACTCGGCCGGGGCACGGCGACCGACTTCGACGATGCGTTCCTGCAGGACACCCCCGACCACCGGATCCTGCGGACCACGCTCGCCCTCAAAGCCGAGGAGTCGCCCCGCCCGGTCGTGCTGGTGTCGAAGGACACGAACCTGCGAATGAAGGCCAAGTCGCTCGGCATCAACGCGCAGGATTACAAGTCGGACAAGGTCCAGGGCTTCGACAAACTCTACTCCGGCCGTCGGGTGATCGAGGGCCTCGATACGGAGACGATCGACCACCTCTATGCCAACGGCGGCGTGCTGCCGTCGGGCCGACTCCCCCTGCCGCAGCCGCCGGTGGCCAACGAGAACTTCGTGCTCCGCAACGGCAGCAAGTCGGCGCTGGCAACCTACCGCCGCTCCGACGACTCCTTTCATCGCGTCGAAAAACTCACCTGCTACGGGATCACGCCGCGAAATGCCGAGCAGTCGTTCGCCCTCCGGGCACTGATGGACGACTCGATCAAACTCGTCACGCTCGCCGGTTCGGCGGGCACCGGAAAGACGCTGCTCGCCCTGGCAGCCGCCCTCGAGTGCCGTCAGCGATACCGCCAGATCATGCTCGCCCGGCCCGTCGTGCCCCTCTCGAACCGCGATCTCGGATTTCTGCCGGGCGACATCGGCGACA
>CAJBSQ010000625.1 GCA_903958265.1 uncultured Planctomycetaceae bacterium | reverse complement strand
TTCGGCATCGTCGACAGCGGTCGTCCCGACGTCGCCTACGAGGACTTCGAGGGCCACAAACTCGACCGCATGATGCTTGAGATGCTTCTGGCTGGCTGAGCGGCTCACCGACTCCTACGAATCCTCGCGAAATGCCGGAAAACCTTCCAATGGGCGATATAGGACTCGAACCTATGACCCCTAGCTTGTCGAGCTAGTGCTCTAACCAACTGAGCTAATCGCCCGGAATGACCGTCGTGAGAGTCTCGCGCCGAAAACGGGCCGCGTCAAGCGATGGACGAACGGACGGCCGGAAACGACCATCTCCGCTTGTGGCCTGTGCAGGCATCCAGATACGCTCGGGTTTTCCGCTGAAAACAGCCCTCTTCACCCGGCTATTCCACTCATGCTCCACGTTCGACTCCCCAACGGCACCGTCCACGAGTGTGCCACCCCCGCCCGCGTCGGTGACGTTCTGACAGCAGCGGCTGCCAGCACGCCCGGAACCACGAGTGGGGCGGCGATCGCCGCGGTGCTCGACGGCCAGACCGTCGGCCTCGACGCCCCGCTGCCCGACTCCGGCTCGGTCACTCTCGAGCCCCTGTTCGCGGGCGATGCCCGGGCCCTGCCCGTGATGCGGCACTCGGCGGCCCATGTCATGGCCCGGGCGGTGATGCGGCTGTTTGACGGCGTGGAACTCGCCTTCGGCCCCACGGTCGGCGAGGGCTTCTATTACGACATGCGGGCCGCGCGGCCGATCACCGACGAAGACCTGCCGGCCATCGAGGCCGAAATGAAGCGGATCATCGAGGCCGACGAGGCGTTCGAGCGGGTGGAGGTGCCACGCAGCAAGGCGGTGGAGATCGTCCGCGATCTCGAGCAGCCGCTGAAGGTCGAGCACATCGAGACTGGCCTCGCCAATCACCCCACGCTCTCGTTCTACCGGCAGGGGGAGTTCGTCGACCTCTGCCGTGGCCCCCACGTGCCGAGCCCAGGCTGCATCGGCGGCTTCAAGCTCACCAACATCGCCGGCGCCTACTGGAAAGGGGATGCCAACAACGCCCAGCTCCAGCGGCTCTACGGCACCGCCTGGTTTTCACAGGCTGATCTCGATGCCCACCTGGCCGCCCTCGAAGAGGCCCGCCGCCGCGACCACCGCGTGCTCGGCAAGCAGCTCGACCTGTTCACGACCAGCCCGCTCGTCGGCGCCGGCCTCGTGCTCTGGATGCCGAAGGGGGCGACGCTCCGGGCCACGCTCGAGGCCTTCGTCCGCGAAGAACTCGCGGCCCGCGGCTACCAGCCCGTCTACACGCCCCACATCGGCAAGGTCGACCTCTACAAGATCTCCGGCCACTATCCCTACTACGCTGACAGCCAGTTCAAACCGATCGTGATGAGCGATGACGAGCAGTACCTGCTCAAGCCGATGAACTGCCCCCACCACACGATGATCTACAAGGCCCGGCCGCACAGCTACAAGGACCTGCCTCTGCGGCTGGCCGAGTTCGGCACGGTCTACCGCTACGAGCCGTCGGGCGAACTCGGCGGTATGACGCGGGTCCGCGGCTTTACGCAAGACGACGCCCACATCTTCTGCACCCACGAGCAGGTGGAGGCCGAGGTGGAGGGCTGCATCGACTTCACGCTCAAGGTGCTCGAGAGCCTGGCGTTTGAC
>CAJBSQ010000624.1 GCA_903958265.1 uncultured Planctomycetaceae bacterium | reverse complement strand
GGCTTGCCGTGAGCGCCGGGCAGGTGGCCCGGAGCGAACGTCCGACGACGGGGCACGGGCAACCCCGAGCCCCCATCATTGGGGCCCGGTTCTCAATACCGTTCGACCGGAGAGCGGCTGCCATCCTCGACGCTCCGCTGCCGTGCTCGCTCCTCGCCGAGGACGGCCACCCGCAGATCCCAGATCTCGCGATTGATCGCGTCGAAGGCCGACCGCGAGAAGTCTGCCGGGGGCTGCATCTTCGCCTTGAAGCCGCCGACCCGCTCGAGCGCCGCATCGAGCAGCGGACGGGGCTGCGTGTCCAGCACCGATCGGGCCCGCTCGAGCAGCTCCACCCGGTGGCAGATCATGAGCAGATCATTGCCCGCAGCGAGCGCCAGGCCGAGGGTGTCGTCGAAGGAGCCGGCGTTGAGAATCGCCCCCATGTCGAGGTCGTCGGTCATCACGAGCCCGCGAAACCCGAGTTCGCCCCGGAGCAGCCCCGTGATCATCGCCGGCGACAAGGAGGCGGGGCGGACGTCTCCTTCCAGCGCCGCGTAGTGCACGTGGCCGACCATCATGCTGTCGACCAGCGGCACGAAATGCCGAAACACAGCCAGTTCGTGGGCCTCCAGATCCGCCCGCGAACGAACCACCGAAGGAAAGCCGTAGTGCGGGTCCTCGCCGGCCATCGAATATCCGGGAAAGTGCTTGCCGCAGCTGAGGATGCCGCCGCGACGGAGCGCGTCGTTGAACTCACCCGCCAGCGCGACCACCTCAGCCACGCTCCGCCCGTAGCAGCGGCCGCGGAGCGAGTTCGCTGCCTCGTCGTCGAAGGAGATATCGAGCACGGGGCAGAGATCGAGGTTGAACCCGAAGAGCCGCAGCAGGCGGGCGGTCAGGTCGCCGTGCCGCCGCACGAGGGCCGCGTCGCCCTTGTCGCGGAGCTGCTGTGCGTTTGGGGGTTCCTCGCCGATCAGCCGGAGCCGCGACACGCGGCCCCCTTCCTGATCGATGGTGATCACGGGCTCCACCGTGGAGAGATCGCGGAGGTCGTCGATCAGCCGCCGCACCTGCTCGGGCGACGCGATGTTGCGACCGAAGAGGATGAAGCCGCCCGGCTGTACCCGCCGCAGCATCGATGCCGTGTCGGCGTCGAGCGACGGCCCCGGAATGCCGACGAGCAGCAGTTGACCGAGATCGCGTGTCATGAAAGCACCTCCCGCGGCTGCCGACCAGCCGTCCTGATGAAACCGAACCTCATGCCGCCTGCCTTCGGCCCTCACGGGCGTCGAGCGGGATCAACGCGGTGGCAATGAGCCCTGGAATGGTCGCGACCATCACCCAGACGAAAAACGTCGGATAGCCGACCCGTTCCTGAATCCAACCACTCGCCATCCCTGGAAGCATCATCCCGGCCGCCATGAAGCCGGTGCAGAGCGCGTAGTGCACGGTCTGGTGATCGCCCCGCGCCACGACCATGCAGAAGACCATGTAGGCGGTGAACCCGAAGCCGTAGCCGAACTGCTCGAAGCCCACGGCGAGGGCGATGGCCCAGAGGCTCTCGGGCTGCGCCGAGGCCAGCCACACGTAGGCCAGGTTGGGGAGGTTGATGGCGAGGGCCATCGGCCAGAGCCAGCGTCCGAGGCCGTCGCGGGCCACGAGCAGCCCGCCAAGAATGCCCCCCAGCGACAGCATGGCGATACCGAGCGTGCCATACACAAAGCCAACTTCCGCCGTGGTGAGGCCAAGGCCGCCCGTGTCGCGCGCGTCGAGCAGGAACGGCGAGACGAGCGAGACGAGCTGCGCTTCGGCGAGCCGATAGAGCAGCAGGAAAGCGAGCATCCTCACGATTCCCGGCTTGCGGAAGAAGCTCATCACCGGCCGACCGAGGGCCGCCCATGAAAAGATCGGGCCCACGTGGCGGGTGTCGGCTGCCGGATGGGGCAGCACGGCGGCATGGTAACCGGCTGTCGCCAGAAAGACGACGCCGAGGATGGCGTAGACCCATCGCCAAGAAGACCTCACATCGCCGGTGGCCGTCTCGATGCCGCCGGCCAGCATGACCAGCAGGCCCCGCCCCATCACGTTCGCGATCCGGTAGGCGGTGCCGCGGATGCCGACGTAGAACGCCTGCTGGCGGTCGTCGAGCGCCGCGAGGTAGAAGCCGTCTGCCGCCACGTCGTGGGTGGCCGAGAGGAAGGCCAGCGCCGCAAAGACGAAGATCGTCGCGGGCAGCGGTTCGGCCCACCCGACCACGACCGCGAGTACGCCGAGGCCGATCGCGATGAGCACTTCCGTGACCAGAGTCCAGCGGCGGCGGGTGGAGGTGCCCTCCACCACCATGCTCCACAGCGGCTTGATCACCCAGGGAAGGTAGAGCCAGCCGGCGATCAGCGTGATGTCACGATTGGGAACGTCGAGCCGCTTGTACATCACGGTGGTGAGAAAGGTCACCACCACCAGCGGCACCGCCTCGGCGAAGTAGAGGCTCGGCACCCACCACCAGGGGCCGGGGGACGACGCTGATCGCATCGCGACGTGGCTCACGGGGCCGTCGACTCCAGCCGCGTGACCGCGCCCTCGCGGCCGTCGCGGACTACGGCCGAGACGGCCACCTCGTCCACCTCCGCGCCGAGGTCGAACCGCGAGGTCCGGCCCGGCACGATCGCGGTCCGCCAGATGCCACCGCTGCGGCTCTTCACCACCCAGAGCCACGCCGCGTCGGACTCCCCGGCCGGAAGCGCGAATGCCACGCCCGCGGCGTCGCGTGACACCACGGGCGCCGCGGGCAGAGGCCCATGCGGCGACCGGACCGCAGGCACGATCGCCGGCTCGGCGTACGGCCCCTCGGCGAGCTTCGTGGCCACGCCGTCGAAGTTATCGGCGAGCGCCTTCATGCTGAAGTGGATCGTACCGCCGGCACCGCCATTGGCCCGCGTGGCCTCCACCTGCCGCACGATCTCCTCGGCCTCCCAGACCGCCTTCGTGACGGCCGCCGCTGAATCTCGACGCACCCGCGACGTGTAGAGCCCCGGCCAGAGCCCGCGATGCTTCACATTCTCGCTGGCCCACCAGCCGAGAAGTTTTTCAAAGCCTTGGTCGGGCGCGTCGATCCGCCAGTAGAGCTGCGGTGCGAGGTAGTCGAGCCACCCCTCCCGCAGCCACTTCCGCGGGTCGGCGTTGAGCGCCGCGACCTGATCGAGGCCCTTGATGCCCGGCGGATGGCCGGGCCGC
>CAJBSQ010000623.1 GCA_903958265.1 uncultured Planctomycetaceae bacterium | reverse complement strand
CGACGGCGGGGGATCCAGCCCAGTTCCGAGATGGCCGACCGCATCTCTTCCAGCGTGAGATGGTGCACCGTGCCCGCGGCGCTGACGACGTTCTCTTCGAGCATCAGGCTGCCCATGTCATTGGCGCCGTAGAGGAGCGCAAGTTGGCCGATCTCGCGGCCCTGCGTCACCCAACTCGACTGAATATTGGCAAAGTTGTCGAGATACAGCCGGGCCACGGCCTGCGTCTTCAGGTACTCGAAGGCACCTGTGGGCGGGATGTCATCCATCGCGGTGTTGTCGGGCTGGAACGACCAGCAGATGAAGGCGGTAAATCCGCCGGTCTCGTCCTGGAGTTCGCGGAGCCGGTCGAGGTGCTCGATCCGTTCGGCATGTGTCTCGATGTGCCCGAACATCATGGTGGCCGTGCTGCGGCCGCCCATCCGATGCCACTGCCGATGAACCTCGAGCCAGTCGTCTGTCATCACCTTGCCACGGGTCATCGCCCCCCGGACGCGGTCGACGAGGATCTCGCCGCCACCACCTGGCAGCGATCCGAGCCCGGCACGGGCCAGTCGCTCGAGCACCTCGCCCAGTGGCCGCTTCGAGATTTTCGTGAAGTGATAAATTTCCGGGGGTGAAAAGCCATGCACGTTGACCTGCGGATAATGCCGCTTGATGTCGCGGAGCAGGTCTTCGTACCACTCCAGGGTGAGCGTGGGATGCAGGCCCCCTTGCATCAGGATTTGGTCGCCGCCAACCGACACCATTTCCTCGATCTTCTCCAGGATGACCCGCCGCTCCAGCACGTAGCCCTCGGCATGCTTCGGGCCGCGGTAAAACGCACAGAAATCGCAGACCGCCGTGCAGATGTTCGTGTAGTTAATGTTGCGGTCGATGTTGTACGTGCGAAAGGGCTCAGGATGGAGCCGTCGAGCGACGGCATCTGCGGCCCGGCCAATCGCTGCGAGGTCGTGTGACTCGAGAAGTCGCACGGCGTCAGCCGACGAGAGCCGGTCGCCGGCAACGACGTTGTCGAGAATCGGTCCAATCGGGCTGGCGTTCATCGGGCGGTGGTTCCGGTGGAGGTGGGTGGCACGGATGCCAGCACGGCCGCTGCTCCGCGAGACTCCCACCGCGGCTGACCGGGAGGCGGCGCGAGGCCAAGGGCCGCCGCATGCCGCTGAAAGTGTTCGAGAGCAGCGAGTTCCTGCCGCCCCAAATCGTAATGCAGGTTGTCGCGGAGGTAGCTGAGGCACTGCGGGACGGTGAGCCCGTGCGCCGCCGCTTCAGCGGCCGCGATGGCCGCGAGGTTTGCGCGGCCGGCATCTCGTGCTCCGGCGAGTTGCCGGGAGAGCGGACCGGTCTCAACGCCGTCTCGGGCCGCCCAGACGGCGAATACGAACGGCAGCCCGGTCCAGCGGCACCACTCGTCGCCGAGATCCCAGATCACCTGAAAGGAGCCGGCGGCCCGTTCGGCCGATCCGCTGGAATCGATCGCGCGATCCCCAATCAGCAGCACCGCGTCTGCGGTGGTATGGCCGAGTCCGGAGCCGATCGGCAGCACCTCGATCCGGGGCCGCACGCCATGTCGCGACGCCAAGAGGATGCGGGCCAGAGTGGCACTCGTTCGCGACCCCTCGTCCACTGCCAACGTGGTGACGCGGGCCGGGGCCGTGCGAAAAAACAGTTTCACGCTCATCACGGGCCCGCAGCAGCCGATGCAGGCGTCCGACACGATTCGGTAGCCACCCCGCATGACTTCGATGGACGGGATCAGGGCGACGTCCAGCAGGCCGGCGGCGAGGCGGTCGGCGAGGCGGCTGGGGAGGTCATAGGCCACGTCAACGCCGGCCGCCGCGAGCCCATGCACGAGAGGCTTCGTGTTGAGGTACTGCACGGCACCTATCCGAAGGGGCAGGCGGCCGCGGGCACGAGGGGGGGCTGGTTGGTGAATCATGGGTGGCAAGGAGGAAGGGCCGGGATTCTCACCATCCCACGGCAATCTCACAACCGCATTTTCCAGCCGAACGTAACCCGCCCGCTCGCAGCCGCCGGGACCCGATCGCGAGCCAAACCGGCTACACCTCGAGCCGCCGGAAGGCCCGGAGGCCGAGCACGAGGGGCACGAACGTGGCGGTGAGCCCCAGGATCACGACCAGGATGACGCCGGCAGTGGCCCCCCAGGGGCCGCCCGCCCAGGCGAGGATGCCGTTCGGGGCGACGACCCCAGACCCCATCGTGTTGGAAATCAGGAACAGGTGCGTGGGCACGGCGGCCACCACGACCACCGACATGATGAACAGCGAACTGATCACAAGGCTCAGGGTGCCGCCGAATCCGGAGGAGATCTTCGACGGCGATGACTCCCGCAGGTCTGGCATCCTCGCGCCGAGCCCCACCGCGATGCCCGACAGCCCCATGCAGAGCATCAGGCAGCAGAGTTCGTGCTGGGCGATCAGCCGCCACGGGAGGCCGAGCATCGAGTCGCTGAGCAGCACCAGCAGGCAGCAGGGCAGCAGGCCCCCCACGAATGAAAACAGAAACTTCGACCAGACGATCTGGTCGCGGTGCACCGGCAGCAGGCCAAGGATCCAGAACCGCCGGCCCTCGAGGCTGATCATCGGATAGACGAATCGAGTCGTGAACGTCGAGAGGATCAGCCCGACGACGGCGAGGTTGAGGTAGCCGATCATCGATGCGTACGAGTTGTTGTAGTTGAACGCCCGCAGGTTCACGAAGTAGAGGCCGAGCAGCCCGAAAAAAATCACGAACTGGGACCACTGCGAGATATCCCGTCGAAACAGCCGCAGGTCTTTGACCAACAGCAACCGCAGCGGGCGGCCGGTCGCGAATCCGGCATGGCCGAGCGCCTGATCGAACCAGCGGAGCCGCCGCTGTCGCCGGGCGGGCATCTCTCCGGAGAGCTGGCTGAAGCCCTTTCGGTAAGCAACCCGGGCAAGCCACCCGGCCAGCAGTTGCAGGGCCAGCGCGTTGGCGACGAGCAGCGCGAGGAATGTGAGCGACTCGAAGAGCGCCTGCCCCACGATCCCGCCCCCCCGGTCGGTGCGGGCCGCCTCGATCAGGCCGCAGGAGAGCCACCAGCTGGGAAACAGCTTCTGCTCGGTGACGGCCAGCCTCGCGAAGGTTCGCTCGAACCACGCCGCCGACAT
>CAJBSQ010000622.1 GCA_903958265.1 uncultured Planctomycetaceae bacterium | reverse complement strand
GCCGTTCCTCGGGTTGCGGGCCCGCCGGCGTGATCACCGGCACCTCGACGTCGTCCTGCACCAGGATCCCGTTGTGGCGAACCGTCATGCGGGCGTTCGCCACCTTCTTGCCGTCGGCGAACTTCGGCGCCGTGAAGTCGATGTCGTAGGTCTGCCACTCCAGTGGGGGCAGGGCGGCGTTGGCACGCGGCGCCGCGATGGAATACAGACCACCGCACTCGTTGTCTTTTCCCTCCAGGCCAAAGCTGTCGAGCATCTGCACCTCGTAGCAGCCCTGCACATACGCTCCACTATTGCCACGGTTCTGCCCGCGATCGAATGGCTGATACGGGAGACGAAACTCGATGTGCCAGACCGCGTCGCCGAAGGTCTCCTTCGTGGTCACGCCCTGCATCAACAGGCCATCGTCTGTGACGTGCGCGTCCACGAGCGTAGCGGCCTCATTCACCGGCCCCGGGCCGTCGAAGATGACGACCGCGTCCTCCGGCGGCTTCTGGCCAAGCGTGGCGCTCGTTCGCGGCTTCTTCGGCAGCCGCGTCCACTCCGAACCATCGTCATGAAACACGACGATCTCGCCGTTGCGGATCTCGCCCTTTCGCGGGCTCCCGGTCCAGTCGGTTCCCTCGATCTTCACCGGAGCGTCCGCGGCGTCGCCCGTGCGTGCAGCGGTGCCGGTGAAGCGGTCGGTTCCCGTCCAGCCAAGGCCGGGCAGACCGCCCGGGTAGGCCACCACGTCGAACATGCCGTTGCCCAGCGCGATCACCCGCGCCGCAACCGGCGTCAACTGGCCGTTCGCGTCGACGACGCCGGCGTACTCGCCCTGAATGGCGTAGTCGCGGTCAACCTTCGCGGGATCGGTGTAGACGGGATTCGTTTGGTCTGCGGCAGACGCCGAACGGGCGGGCAGCGATAGCGAACTCACGGCAAGTGCGGCACCGATCACCATCGCTGACACGTGACCGTGAGCGTGGGGTGACATGGGGAATCGCAGTGATACGGGCATCAGGAGAATCTCCAGGGGGGATCGCGAACAGTGAAGGCGATGATGGAAGAGCTCTCGGACGACGAAGACGTGCGCTCGCGGATCGCTTAGGCGATGATCTCACGAATCGGATGGCCGTGGACGTCGGTGAGGCGGTAGTCGCGGCCGCTGTAGCGGTAGGTCAGTTCCTCGTGATCAACACCGAGCAGGTGCAGAACCGTGGCCCAGAGGTCGTAGACCGTGTGGATGTTTTCCACGGCGTGATAGCCGAACTCATCGGTGGCCCCGTGGATCG
Source organism: uncultured Planctomycetaceae bacterium (assembly GCA_903958265.1). Lineage (GTDB taxonomy): Bacteria > Planctomycetota > Planctomycetia > Pirellulales > UBA1268 > QWPN01. The sequence goes on along the minus strand of CAJBSQ010000622.1, from coordinate 2,215 downwards.
TGCCCGCCTTCACGCCGCCGCCGGCCAGCCAGACGCTAAACCCGTATGGGTTGTGGTCGCGACCGTCGGCTCCCTGAGAGAACGGCGTCCGCCCGAACTCGCCGGCCCAGACCACCAGCGTCGAATCGAGCATCCCCCGAGCCCGGAGGTCGGCGATCAGCGCTGCGATTGGCTGATCGACCTGCTCCGCCATTGCGGCGTGGCCCTTGTGAAGCCCGCCGTGCTGGTCCCACGGGTTGGCGGATCCCCCGCCGGTGTCGCCCAGGCAGGAGAGCTCGACGAACCGCACGCCCTGCTCCACCAATCGTCGTGCCAGCAGGCACTGACGGCCGTAGTTGGCCGTGCCGGGCGACTTCGAGTCGAGGCCATACGCCGATTTCGTGGCCGCGGTCTCGCCTGAGATGTCGCAGAGCGCCGGCACCTCCGCCTGCATGCGGAAGGCGGTTTCGGCATTGTGAATCGCCGCTTCGATCGTGGCGTCGCGGTCGGCCGCGGCCAGAAAATCACGGTCGAAGCCGGCCACGAAGTCGAGCCGCCGCCGCTGGCCGGCACCGGCGCCGCGCGGGCGGATGTTGGCGATCGCCTCCGGGGCGTCGGCCTTGAGGATCGAGGCCTGGTGCTGGCCGGGCAGGAAGGCGTTGCTGTACATCCCCACGCCGCCGTGCGGCGGCTCGGCCTTGCCGCTTTGGAGCACGACGTAGCCGGGCATGTCGGCGTTTTCACTTCCCAGGCCGTAGGAGGCCCAGGCCCCGGCGCTCGGGAAGCCCAGGAAGGGAAACCCGGTGTGCATGACGTAGTTGCCCTGCGCGTGCTCGTTGACGGTGGTGGTCATCGACCGCACGATCGCCAACTCGTCCACGACGCCGCCGATGTGCGGAAACATCGCGCTTACCGGGATGCCGCTCTCCCCCCACTGCCGGAACTCGAAGGGGCTGGCCATGATGTTGCCGTTGTTGTTGAACTGCGTCCGCTCCACCTTCATCGGCATCGGCTTACCGTTGTCGGCTGCCAGCCGCGGCTTGGGGTCGAACGAATCGACGTGCGACACGCCCCCCGACATGAAGCAGAAGATCACGTTTTTCGCTGTGGCGAGATGATGGGTCCGACGCAGGGCCGCGCCGGCGGGCAGGAGCGGGCCGTCGAGGGCGGCGGCGGCATGGCCTCGCTGGCCCAGCAGGGCCGCCAGCGCGACGCCGCCAAACCCAGTCGAACAGGTCTCGAGCAACCGCCGGCGGGAGATGCCCCGCGCGGTGATCCCAGCGGGATCGTTCGCCATCTGTCGGTTCATGAATCGCGACATCACTCGTTTCGGGAAAACCCGCCTCCGACATCCACCCGCTACCGCAGGTAGATGAACTCCTTGAATAGAAAGATCGCCCGCCCAACCTCTGTCCAGCCTGCCAGCCGCGGATTGGAAAGCGCTGGCTCACCCGTCGAATCGGTCACCGCCGCCGCCTCGTCGCGCTGCTTCTGGAGTTGCGCTCGCCACTCCTCCACCCGCTGCTGGTCGGCGGGTGCGAGGCTGCCGAGAAGTTCGTCGTCGGACACGGTCTCGGCGATGGTGCCGAGGTAGTGGGCGCGGACGCTCTGCTCGTCGAGCGGTTGGTCGTAGAGGGCGGCCGAAAGGATCATGCCTGACAGCATCCGACCTGGAATCGCGGGCAGGTGACGCACGCCGAACGCCACCTCGCTCTGCCCCGCGACAAACTCCATGGGCGCGTGGGCGTCGGCGACGTAGGCCTTGCCGTAGGGTTCGCCATTACGGTAGCCGCGGATCGTGCCGTCGGCGTGGTAGGCCACGGCCAGGTGCACAGGCCGTGCCGCTTCCTTCTCGGGCGATCCGCCGAACGGTTTCGTGCGCAGGAACTGGTCGCTCCCCGCCAGCCACTCGCCCGGCGTCTGCTCGGCGTAGACGATCGCGTCGAACGTCGCGCCACCGCCGGTCTGGATCGACATCACGCCGCCCCCGCGCTGGTCGAGGGACGGGAGCCTCACCCAGGCGACGAGCGTCTTCTCGCGGAGCGAGCGGGTCAGCGGAGCCGTGACCGCATAGCCCGTGCCGTTGAGGGCGAGCCCTCCCTTGCGGAGTTTGGCGCCGTCGTGGAGCGTGACGGGCATCCCGCCGACCGTGTCCTCGGGCCCCTTGCTGAAATCCCAGCGGCTCATCGGCTCGGGTGCCTGCGTGCCCGAGTTCTCAGGAGCATGCGTTGCCACG
>CAJBSQ010000621.1 GCA_903958265.1 uncultured Planctomycetaceae bacterium | reverse complement strand
CATCCGCCGCTGGCTGCCGATGACCGTCCTGCTCGGCGGCGCCTCGGCGCTGCTGCTCCTCACCGACCAGGCTTCGGCGCGGCGGTCGATCCCGGCGGTGGCCGTGCTCCAGCAGGTGAGCACACCCCTGCTCGACGACGCGATCCGGGGGATGCTCGACGGCCTCGCGGAGAAGGGCTTCATCGACGGCCAAACGGTGACGATCCGCCGCTACAACGCCGAGGGAGACCTGGCTCAGGCCAACGCCATCGCCCGGGAGATCGTGGGGGGCGGGTACGACATGGCCCTCACCTCCAGCACCCCGTCGCTTCAGGCGCTGGCCACTGCCAACGAGACGGGACGAGCCGAGGGTCGGCGGCTGATGCACGTGTTCGCGGCCGTGGCAGACCCGTTCTCCGCGGGGGTGGGCCTCGACCGCCGGGATCCCCTGATCCATCCGTCCCACCTGGTGGGCTACGGCAGCCTGGCACCGGTGGAGGCGACGTTTCGCGTGCTCCAGGAGATCAATCCCAGCGTGGTCCGGATCGGCGTGGCTCACAACCCGGCGGAGAGCAACTCCCGCCGCTACATGGAGCTCGTCCGGGCGGCGTGCGGACCGCGGAAACTCGAACTGCTCGAGGCGGCCGTGGAAAACTCCTCGGGTGTCGTCGAGGCGATCCAGTCGACGATCAGTCGCGGTGCCGAGGCCATCTTCATTCCGGGCGACACCACGATCGCCAGTGTCACCGAGTCGGTCGTGGCGACGGCCGCCAAGGCAGGGCTGCCGGTGTTCACGGTCGTGCCGGCCGCGCCGGATCGCGGCACGCTGTTCGACATCGGCTTTGACTTTCACGAGGTTGGCCTGCTCGCCGGCCGCGTGGCAGGTGACGTGCTCAAGGGAGCCGACCCGGCGACCATTCCCATCGGGGAAACCGCCCGCGATACCCACCCGCGGCTGACGGTAAACCTGGAAGCGCCCGGCTACGACCGGAGGCGGTGGCGGGTGCCGGAAGCAATCCTGCGGCAGGCGAAGGTCGTGATCGGGCCCGACGGTCGCCGCGACCAGCCCGACGCGGTGCTCGAGGGGCCGTTCGACGAGCCCAACGACCCGGCGCTCAAAACTGAAAGATGACGTCACCGCCGCCGTAGAACTGGCCGTACTCGGTGCCGGAGGCATTCGCCACGCGGCCGATCGGGCCGCCGAAGGGAAGGGGCCCGCCGCGGCGGTCGGGCGTGTACCAGTCGTATCGCAACTCGGGGCGGATCATCCAGTTGGCATTCGCGCGGTAGTTGATGCCGAACGTCAGTTCCCAGAAGTTGCCCTGGAAGCCCGTGGTGGCAACGTCACCCACCGGCTGTTCTTGCGAGTCCGCATTCCGCAGCGGCGTCACGACCCGGAATCCGTTGTTGTCGCGGAAGTACTCCACCCGCATGCCACCCGTGATGTGGTCGTCGAACTTCCAGAACAGATAGTTGACGAATCCATACCACTGGGCGAGGCCTGGCTGCTGACCTGACACGGTGGGGTAGAGCCCGTCGGGCAGGCCGAACTGCCAGCCGGCATCATGCTGGAGCACCCATGTCAGACGGTCGCTCAACTCGTTGGTATAGACCACGCTGGCGTACGAGCGGTTCGCGGAGATGGCCTGGATCGGATCGGAGCCGGTCCCGGAGGGCACGTTGCCGGTGTAGGTTGTCAGAGACAATGACTGCGATTCGTCGGAGCTCCTCAAGGTGATCCCACCGAGAAACCCTGCGTTGTCGTCGTAGCCCGGCTGTCGCGAGGTCACGTACGAGGGGGTGCCCGAATCCCAGTTGTCCCAGCCGTTCACGATCCCGGCGTAGGTCACAAGCTGTTCGTTCGGCGTCCACGTGGAGAGCATTCCGGTGTGCGTGAACGGCTCACCATACTGAAAGGTGTTGCAGATCGTATAGAAGAAATCGCCAACGGCCGGCACCACCTCGTAGCCGATGATCGTGTAGAAGTGCCCGAAGCGCAGGGCGAGGTCGCCCTTGCCCACGTCGGCGTACAGCTGCGGCATCGCCAGGCCGTAGTACTTGCTCGAGTTCCAGCGCGGCACGAAAAACGAGTTGAAGGAACCGTAGTCGTAGGCATCGAGACCCGCGGCGGTGGTGAAGACGGCGTCGGTGCCGTAGAGCAGATCGATGCGGCCCCCGATGTCCCACTCACCCCCGTCCGCATCGAGCGTCCGCTCGTTGACAAGGTACAACTGGTTCATCATCACCTGCCAGTTGCGGTCGCTGAACGTGATCGTCCCGTTGAACGGCGTGCCCCAGTTATTCGCACCCACGCCCACGGCCAGCCAGCCGAAGGTGTCGATGCCACGGTCGCCGAGCAGGGCCGTCTCGAGATATCGGCTCGGCGGCGGGTTGCGTTCTGCTGCCGCCTCCTGAGGCGGCAGGCTGCGGGTCTGCGGAAGATCCTGAAGCGACGGCGCGGACGACTGCGCCCAGGCACCGTGAGCCGTCGAGACCGTCATCGCGACCACAAAGAGCCGTCGCCGCAACTCCCTCATGGCTGCATAATCGGCATCTTCGGCAGGCTCGGCCTCGCACGCCTCACGCTACCGTCAGAGCCTACCGAGAATACCCATCTCGCCATCCTCGGCGGCGGCGGGCCAGCCCGATCGCAGCAATGGCTCCACCCGCCGCGATCGCGATGCCCGTGGGCTCCGGCACCGCGGCGATGGCACCGGTTGCGCCCGGGGCCGTGTTGTAGTTCCCGGCGTTGAACAGGCCGGTTGAGGTGAAACTGGCCGCATCGAGGATGTCCACTAGGCCGTCGTAGTTGAAGTCGCCTTCCAGCCAGGTCGCCGCCTGACCCGAGTCGAACTTGCCCAGGGCCAGGAAGTTGGCGACGTCGAGGATGTCGACCGACCAGTCGAGGTTGGTATCGCCCGGGGCCGCGTAGGCGACCGTCAGCGAGCCATTGCCGTTGTCGAGCCAGCCCACCGCCCGGGGCACGCTCGACGCCACGTTGGCTGCGGCCACGCTCGATGTGATCCCGCTGGTGCCGGTCCACGTGCCGCCGCTGCGACCCTCGAGCAGTTCGACCACGAGCTGGGCGGCCGAAAGCCCGCTGCCAATCGTGAGGGCGCCGCTGGTGACGTCGACCAGACCGTTCGCCGTGAGATCGAGGCTGGCCACGTTGGTGCTCGTGAAGGGAGCCACCTGCCCGGTGCCGCCCGCCACCACCACGAGCCGACTCGACGAGAGGGCAGCACCGTTGGCCATCCGCAAAACACCCTGCTGCACCGTGGTGCTGCCGGTGAGCGTGTTCGCCTGATCGAGCACCAACGTTCCGAGCCCCGTTTTGATCACGGGAGTGACCCCCGACAGCAGCGGATAACCCGCTTGGATTTGAGTCTGCGTGCCGCTCGCCACGTTGATCGTGATCGTCGCCTGCGTGCCGCTCGAGGTGAAGACGAGGTTCAGGTCGTTGCCGCTCTGCGCGATCGAGAAGGTGCCGCCGCTGAGCGAGTTCGCGAAGCCGCCGGTGCCGTTCGTCGCGGAGGTGCTAATCAGGAATTTGTCGGCGGCAAACCCGGTGATGCCGCCGGCGGCCGAAGCGATCTTCCACGAGCCGTTCTGCGCGGCACTGAAGTTGGCCGCCGGCCCGCTGACGTCCGGCCCCGTGCCGGACAGAGTCCAGAGATTGATCTTGAAGGGATCCACGGACGTGGAGGAGATCGCAAGAGTCCCGCCGATGCTGGCGAGATCCCATGCCGAGGCCAAACCT
>CAJBSQ010000620.1 GCA_903958265.1 uncultured Planctomycetaceae bacterium | reverse complement strand
GAATGGCCGCCGCCGTTGCAGCATCGACCGCCGAGAGGTCGATCCGCACGATGCCGTACTGCACGACGCGGCCGGCGGGCGTGGCGAGGAGGATCTCGCGGGCATACCGGTCGCCGTCACGGAGTTCGGCGATCACCCGGAGATCCAGCCGGCAGTGGTGATGCCGCTCCATCGTCACCGTCATGTGGCCGCCATGGTCGAGCAGTCCGCAGTCGACCGCCGGCAGATCCCCGCGAGCCGCGACCGACAGGCTGCCGAAGCGGTCGAGGTCGGGACAGAACAGACTCACCAGATCGAGCGCCCGGCGGACGGGCTCAGCACGGCCCGTCTCCTCCGCCATGCGACTCATCGCCCGACCGCCCCGGCCTTGGGCACTGCCAGGTCCAGCAGAAACTCCAGGACCTCACGCAGGTTCCGTAGGCGACAGGAGCCGATCGCTTCCTCCGCACGTTGCCGCTGGGTGCCGGCGATCCGCGTGGCCTTCTCGACCACGCCGGCCCGGTCGTAGAGCATCCTGGCCTCGGCGACGGCCGCAGCCACCACAGACTCGTCGGCATCCCGTCGCCGCGACTCCCGAGCCACCTCGCGGAGCCTCTCGGCATCAACTGGCGAAAGGCCCTCGACCGCCAGCGCCCAGAGCAGCGTGGGCCGGCCCCCGATCAGGTCGCCAGCAGCTCGGCGATCATTTTCCAGGTCGCCCGCCCAGTCTTTCAGGTCGTTGAGAATCTGAAATCCGGTCCCGACATGCAGCGCGTAGCGACCGATGGGGGCCACCTGCTCGGGCACGAGCCCAGCCAACCGCACGCCAAGCGCTACCGCAGCCTCGAACGCGGGAGAGGTCTTCAGGCCGTAGATCGTCAGGGCTTCGTCCGGCGTGAGAGGCTTGGTGGCCGTGCCCAGCACACCTTCGGAAGGCGAGTCGCGCCACCAGAGTTCAGCCCCTTGGCCGCGTGCCAGCCGCACATGGGCATCGGCGAGGATCGCCACCGCGTCGCGAATCGTGCCGGCATCGAGACCGGGCAGGGCGGCCATGATGCGGTAACCCGCCCCGAGCAGGTAGTCGCCGGCATTGATCGCAGAGGGTACGCCCACGTCCACATGCAACGTCTGCCGCCCGTAGCGGACGGCATCGTTGTCTTCGATGTCATCGTGGACGAGCGACGCCTTGTGGAAAATCTCGATCGCCACGGCGGCCGCCTTCGCAGACCGCCGGGCCACCGCTGGGTTGACCGTTCGCCCCGCGGCCGGAGCAGGATTCCCGGCAGTCACCAGGTCGGAGGGCACCACGCCTGAGGGCACTCCATCGGCGGTCACCGCATCGAATGCGGCGAGCGTCACGAAGGGCCTGAGGAACTTGCCGCCGCGGGCCATGAACTCCCCCGCCATCCCAGCGGCCGCCTCAAGGGGCGGCCAGGCTCCAGCCGTGGCCCCGACTGCTCCGCCGAGCATGCCGAGCATACCGGGCATGCCGAGTTCCTCGGCGAGGCCACCGATCGCCTCCGGCTCGAACATGCCGGCGGCCTCGCGGAGGAGCGGTAGGTAGTCGCCCGCGGGCCCGGCATCACCTCCCGCCACGCCCAACAATCCAAGCACCATGTCGACATCGATCGCAGCCGCGGCGAGGGCCGCCTCGCACGACAACGTCGCTGCCGCCGGCGACGGCTGGTAGGGCACTGCGGCGATCGGCAGGGCAAACGCAGGCAGCATCGAAAAGGCTTTTTGAAGGTCGCCCAGCCGGGCGACGCCGAGCACCCCGTCGTATTGGCCGGTGAGCAGGGACCCGATGGCGGCCACCGCCTGAGACGTCGCCTCGACGACCCACCCATGGTCCCGGGCGGCCGCCCAGATCGTGGCGATCCCGCAGGTCGGTCCGCAGACGTGTGGCATGCCGCCATCGCCGCCACGACCAGCCACCGTGGGGCAGTCGGGGAGCAGCAGCAACCGGCGGCCCGGCGGCAGCGACGTTAGCCGATCCCGCCAGTACTCCGAGACGAGGGCCACCATTGTCCAGCCAACGACGTCACTCTCGCCGCCGGCCCGTCGAACCAGCGCGTCCGCCTGCTCCCGGAGTCCGGCGGCGGTTCGTGCGGCGGCAGGCATCCCCTTCGCCTTCCACGAGGCGATGCACTCGCCGCCAGAGACCGGAGCCGCTCCCGCTGCTGCTTCGAGCCCGGGCACGCCAGGGATTCCGACGCCGCCGTGGTTTCTCCGCCCAAGGCCGGGGATCTCTTCACCACTGCCGCAGACTTGTGCACGAGACGCCTCGCAGGAAAACCAGACACACAGGGCAACGGCCGCCGCTGCCAAGGGGGAAACCGGCGGCCCAGACCATGTCTAACCCGTTGTGAGGCTCCGGAAATGGCCTCCGGGACCCCAGAATCCTAGCAGAAGGCCGCCCGGCGCTGCCTCAGGCGGACGGACGGGCCGGCCGGTCAACTGGCTCGAAAAACACGGGCAGGAGCGAGTCCACCCGCAGGAGACCCTCGCGGGTCAGCACCGGCAGCGGGTCCCGCGCGGCCAGCCAGCCAGCGTCTGCCAGGTGCTGCCATGCGTCCTGCCATTCAACCAGCGGGTCGATGCCGTAGGTGGCCGCCAGCCGCTGGGTGTCGACCGTGCCCTTCTTGAGCCCGAGCACCAGTTCGCGGATCAGCCGTTCGCGTGGGGAGGGCTTCAGGCCACGCTGGATCGGCAGCCGCCCCGATTCGACGGCGGCGAGATAGGGATCCCAGTGGGCCTCGTTCTGGTAGTGCACGCCGGAGAGATGGCCGAAGCTCGCCACGCCGAGGGCCACCAGATCGCTCCCCTCCCAGAGCATGTCGCGGTAGCGGAAGTGCACGCGGGCTGGATCGCGAACGAGCGTGTACCCGCTGGACACCGCATAGCCACGGCCGACGAACCGGTCGAAGGCCTCACTGACCCACCGCCGCTTCGTGGCCCAGTCGGCCACGGGCACGTCGCGGCCCTCCCCCTTGGCATCCTTGACGAAGACCGTGTTGTAGGGGAGCTCCATCTGATAGATCGTGACACTGTCGGGCTCGAGCGCCAGCGTTTGTTCGATCGTCGCCCGCCACAACTCGTCGGTCTCGCCGACCATGCCGGCAATCAGGTCGAGATTGGTGCTGGGGAAATCCGCGGCCTTGATCCAGTCCCAGGCCCGGAGGATTTCGGCGGAGAGGTGGGCGCGGCCGTTGGCCTCCAGGATGCCGTCGTTGAAGTTCTCCACGCCCAGCGAAATCCGCGTCATCCCGATCGCCTTGAGCGCCTTCACCTTGGGTTCGGAGAGCGTGCCCGGCTCGCATTCAAACGTCACCTCCTCGGCGTCGTCCCAGCCGAAGCTCTCGTGGATCCCCGCCACGAGCCGCTCCAACTGCTTCACGCTCAGGAACGACGGCGTGCCACCCCCGAAGTAGACATACCGCAGCGGCCGCCCCGCGACGGCGGGCCTGGCCGCGGCGATCGCCGCCTCACGGGCCAGCGCCAGCGAATACCGCTCCACGTCGGCCGCCGCCACGTCGGTGTAGACGCGGAAGTAGCAGAACTTGCACCGCTTGCGACAGAACGGCACATGCAGGTAGAGGCCCAGCGGCTCCTGGGTCGGCGGCGCGGCGAAGGCGGCGAGCACGTCGGGCACCGCGTCGGCGGTCCACCGCGTGAACGGCGGATAGTTGGCGACGAAGTAGCTGCCGGGCTCAGTGACGTCGCTCATGCTGCCTGCTCCATGAGGTGCTGCCGCCGAGGACGGCAGCTGTCTCCTCGCGGGGATAGTTCGCTCCTCGGCAACCCACGATTCTCCACTCCAGCGAGCGAAATCTCCAACGCTCGTCGAGCAGCCGCCGATCCTCGGCTCGCCACTCTCGTCACAGGCCCCGGGCGGCCAGGAGGTCGTCGAAGTCGCGGAGGTGGTAGGCCACCTTCGCCTTGTCGAGCACGCGGCAGAGGCTGCGGACCGCGACTCCCATGCCGTCGGGGCCGCTGGTGCCGCCAAACTGGCCGCCGCCGCGAACGTGCGGTTCGAGATCGAGAAACACGCCCGGAATACCGCGGCGGGAGAGCTTCTTGGTGAGCGTGGGAAGCATCCCGCGGAGGTCGG
>CAJBSQ010000619.1 GCA_903958265.1 uncultured Planctomycetaceae bacterium | reverse complement strand
TTCGGCGGCGTGCTCAACCTCGTGTTCAGTGGCGGCACCTACGCCACCGGTGCGAACGTGCAGATCTTCGCCAACACCGGCGGCCGCTCGGGCAACTTCTCGGCGGTGAACTTTACTGGCCTCTTGGCCGATCAGTCGGCCGCATTCAATCCGGCCACGGGCTTTATCAGCGTCGTGCCCGAGCCTTCTACATGGGCGTCGCTGCTCGCCGGTCTGGCCTGCGGCGGCTACTTGCGATTCCGCCGTCGCCGCGCTCGCTGACCTGAGCCGCTCGCGGCACTCGTGATCTCACTGAGTTGCCCCTTCAACGTCACCACGTTCGGCGAAGCCCCGCTCGCCTGCACGTCGCAGATCGGTCCCTTACACAATCCCGCGGCGGACCGCCCAGACCGCGGCCTGCGTGCGGTCGGAAACGGCCAGTTTCCGCAGGATGTTCTGCACGTGCTCCTTGACGGTCTCCACGCTGATCGTCAGCGATTGGGCGATCTCCTTGTTGGAGAGCCCCAATGCCAGATGGCGAAGCACCTGGGTTTCCCGCTGCGTGAGCGGGATATCGCCGTCGGGAACCGTCGCCCGGTTGGCCATCGTGGTCGCCACGCGGCGGAGTTCGCCAACCTTGGCCGGTTGCTCTCCGGCCGCGGCCATCACGATCGACTTGATCAGTTCGGCCCGCGTGCAGCCCTTGAGCATGTAGTCGTGAGCCCCCGCCGCCACGGCGCGGGCCACGTAGGTGGGATTGTCGAACGTGGAGAGCATGATGCAGCGGACACCGGGCATCTGGGCGCGGATTTTCTCAAGCGCCGCCAGGCCGTCCACGCCGGGCATGCGCACGTCGAGCAGCACCACGCTGGGCTTTGTCTTCTTCGTGAGTTTCACCGCCTCGTCACCGCCCGAGGCCTGACCCACGATGGTGACCTCCGGTCCCGCCAGCAGGCTCACCAGACCGCGACGCACGACCTCGTGGTCGTCCGCAATCACCACCTTGACCGCCATGGGAATATCGCTTTCTGCGTTCGGTGCACGTCTCCGTGCCGGAATCGCGTGGAGGAAACCGTTCGGGTGGGGCGTTCCCGCTGCCCACGTACCAGAACCCTACCGGCGTGGGGATATTCTTGGCAAGGGCGCGACCTTGCGGGATGGGCCAAACCGACCGATTCGTGCTCCCCGTGACACCGCGGAGGCATCGTCGAGCGCCCCCTCCATGGGGGACTCTTCGTCGGATTCGAAGCTCGTGTCGGGTTCGCCTCCCACGTTCGCCGGTTGCCGCCTCCGACGAGGTCAGGGCGACGACGCCGTCAGGCACGGGCAGTCCGCGGGAAGCACCACGCGAAGGCAGCCGGGCACGCAGGAAAACCGCAGCCTGGTGCCGTTCGCCGGTTCGCCGTCGAGGTTCACCGGAATCGCAGCGGGAGCCGAGACCTCCACCCACGCCTCCCGCATCCGCACCGCATAACGGCCGTCGCCGCGGTTGGCCACGATCTCAGCGGCCACCTGGGCAGCCGCCGACGCGGGGAAGGGCCGGAGGAAGACGATGTCGAGCAGGCCGTCGTCGAGCACTGCATCGGGCGCGAGCGGCTGGCCACCCCCCGCCTGTCGGCCGTTGCAGATCGCGCCTACCACCACGCTCCCCGTCGTCTCGCCGGCCGGCGTGCGGATCGAGCAGGCATACGGCTGGAAGTTCACCGCTTTCACCAGGCCCATGATCGTGTAGGCCCCGCCGCCGAGGAAGTTCTTCAACTCCACCGGCGTTTCGGCCGTCACTGCGGCTCCAAACCCCCCCGACGCGACATTCACGAAGAAGGCGTCGTTGCAGCGGCCAAGATCGATCGGCCACGGGTCGCCCGTGGCAGCGAGCAAGAGGGCGGCGGCCGGATCCATGGGAATGCGGCAGGCCGTCGCGAAGTCGTTGGCCGTGCCGAGTGGCAGGATGCCCAGCGCGGGCCGGCTCGCCGCGTCGACGGCCATCAGGGCATTGGCCGCCTCGTTGACGCTGCCGTCGCCGCCCCCAGCAATCACCCGCGGCACGCCCTCGCGGGAGGCTTCAGCAACGAATCTCACGGCGTCGCCCCGCTCCCAGGTGATGCGAACCTCGAGCTGGTGCCCCGCCGATCGGACGGCCTGCACCGCCTCGCGGACGTCAGGGCGATCGGCCTTCTTGCCGTTGAGAATCAGACGCGCATGCATGTGATGAGATGACTCCTTGCTCGGCAATCGTAGTCGCTGGTTCATGCCCATCCACACCGGGTAAACTCTCGATTCTCGTCGCCCCCGCCGGCGACGCAATCTCGATTCCCTGCAGGAACGTGCCGATGCCGATCGACTGGAGGGGTGTCTACGCCGCCGCCACGACCGAGTTTCACGCCGATGAATCCCTCGACCCCGCGGGCAGCGAGACGGTGCGGGCGCCGCGGCGGCCGCTCGTGGGCGAGGAGCGGG
>CAJBSQ010000618.1 GCA_903958265.1 uncultured Planctomycetaceae bacterium | reverse complement strand
GAACAGCCGCTGAAAAGAAGCAAGTGTATTGGTGCGTGCCTTTGAACGAACCTGTTGGTCGAGCACTTCTAGAACTATACACGACGGAACCCTGCCGTGTCGAATTCTATTTTCGCCACGGATATGGCGGGCCGAGAACGGGGAAAGACTACGGTTTATCGGGTTCGTAAGGCCGCAGGGCGGCTCGTTGGGAGCCCTGCGGCGGCCGTGTAAACCGCGGGGAATCTCTGCGGGCGTGGCCGAGGGCCTGCCCGTCTCTCCCCAGCGACTTCTCTCCGGCTTGGCCTGTCGGCTACGCTACCGCCTCACCCCGGCGTTGCCGTGCTGGGCCCCCATGCCTTTGACCCCCCCCGGACACCCATGGCTGCCACCCCTGCCAACCCGTTTTCTTCCCGGGCCACGTTCGACACCGGCTCTGGCCCCGCCACGCTCTATCGCCTCCAGGCGCTCGACGATGCCGGCATCACCACCACGTCTCGGCTGCCGTACTCGATCCGGATGATCCTCGAGGCCCTGCTGCGGACCTGTGACGACTACGAGGTCACCGAGGCCGACATCCGCACGCTCGCAACCTGGAATGCCGCCCAGCCTGCCGAGCAGGAGATCCCCTTCAAGCCGGCCCGGGTCGTGCTGCAGGACTTCACCGGGGTGCCGTGCGTGGTCGACCTGGCGGCGATGCGGGCGGCGATGAAGCGACTCGGTGGCGATCCCGGAAAGATCAATCCGCTCGTGCCGGTGGATCTCGTCATCGACCACTCGGTGCAGGTGGACTTCTTCGGGACGCACGACGCGCTCGAGAAAAACGTCGACATCGAGTTTGGCCGCAATGCCGAGCGGTACGCCTTCCTGCGGTGGGGCCAGCAAGCCTTCCGCAACTTTCGCGTCGTGCCCCCGGCGATTGGCATCGTCCATCAGGTGAATCTGGAGTACCTCGCCGGCTGCGTGTTTCTCCGCGACGATCCGGCGGGCAAGGGGACCATGAAGGTGGCCGTGCCCGACACGCTCGTCGGCACCGACAGCCACACCACGATGATCAACGGACTCGGGGTGGTCGGCTGGGGGGTGGGTGGCATCGAAGCCGAGGCGGTGATGCTCGGCCAGGCGCTGTCGCTGCTCCTGCCCGAGGTGGTCGGGTTTGAACTCACAGGCCGCCTGCCGGCCGGCGCCACCGCCACCGACCTGGTGCTCACGGTCACCGAGATCCTGCGGAAGGATGGGGTGGTCGGAAAGTTCGTCGAGTTCTTCGGGAGCGGTCTCGAGGGCATGTCGCTGGCCGACCGGGCCACGATCGCCAACATGGCCCCCGAGTATGGGGCCACGATGGGCTTCTTCCCCGTGGACGACGAGACCCTGACCTACCTGCGGCTCACCGGCCGGCCGGCCGAGCAGGTGACGCTCGTCGAGCGGTACATGAAGGAGCAGGGGATGTTCCGCACCGATGCGGCTCCGACTCCCGAGTTCACCAAGCGGCTTTCGCTCGACCTCGGTAGCGTCGTGCCGAGCCTTGCCGGCCCGAAGCGTCCGCAAGACCGCGTCCCGCTCGCGCAGGTGAAGAAGGCTTTCGCGGAGTCGCTCACGGCGCCGACCGCGAAGCGGGGTTTTGCGCTCGAGGGTGCGGCCCTCTCCCGCACCGGCACGGTCCGCGAGAACGGCCATGCCGACACGATCGGTCACGGGGCCGTCGTGATCGCCGCGATCACCAGCTGCACCAACACGAGCAACCCGAGCGTGATGGT
>CAJBSQ010000617.1 GCA_903958265.1 uncultured Planctomycetaceae bacterium | reverse complement strand
GACGTCGAGGCCGATCTTGACGAGCGCGGGCACTGCCGCCGGCACGAGGGCCACGCGGCGTTCACCGGGGAACACTTCCTTGACGACGGCAACCTGCATGGTGACAACCCGGTGAGACGGAGGATGACCGGGTCGATTGTTGCCTCAAAGCGATGGGCCGTCCACGAGGGCCGTGCAAGGCGGCGGGAGGGCCGTTTCGAAGGCCGCTCCGGGGCAGCGGACCCACCCGGGGAGAGGCATCGAGGGGTTGGCAGGCGGGCACCACGGTTTTCGCCGCTCGCCGCGAATGCCGCTTGCTCGTCGCCCGAGGCATTGTTACGCTCCTCGATTCTCCCCGCCTGCATTGCCGGCGGCATCCGAACACCCGACGACGCGAATTACGGTTGAGCGACAGATGAAGACCTACATGGCCAAGACTGGCGAAGTGGAGCAGCGGTGGTGGGTGGTCGATGCCAGCGACCGCCGGGTTGGGAGGCTCGCCAGCGCGATCGCCACCGTCCTGATGGGCAAGCATCGGCCCACGTACACCCCACATGTCGATACGGGCGACCATGTGGTGGTGATCAACGCTGAAAAGATCGAGTTCAGCGGCAAGAAGTGGCAGCAGAAGCTCTACCGCTGGTACACCGGGTATCAGGGCTTGAAGACGGAGACCGCCGAGCACCGCCGCGATCGCCGTCCGGAACTCATCGTCGAGGAAGCCGTCCGGAGAATGCTTCCCAAGAGCAGGCTCGGCCGGAAGATGCTCGATAAACTCAAGGTGTATGCCGGGACCGAGCACCCGCATCAACCGCAGCAGCCGAAACCGCTCGACGTCAAGGCCTGACGGCCTGATGCCGGCGATTCAGCCATACCGACCACACCAATCACACCACTCGCAGCCAGCGAAGACGAACACGAAAGAGGATCACGATGACGGTTGAGCAGGGCGTAAAATCGGCACGACGCGGCGACGAAATCATCGCGACAGGTCGGCGGAAGACTGCCGTGGCGCGGATTCGGATGCGTGCGGGCTCCGGTGAGATCACCATCAATGGCCGGGATCTCGATGCCTACTTCCCGTCCATCAAGGATCGGGCCCTGATCACTGGCGCCCTCGAGCAGGTCGGCAAGCGAAACGACGTGAAGGTCCTGATCGCCGTCGACGGCGGTGGACTGACAGGCCAGGCGGGCGCCTGCCGCCTCGGCATCGCCCGGGCGTTGAAGGTGTTTGACGTGGAGCTGGCTGAGCCGCTGCGTCAGGGTGGGCTGCTCACCCGTGACGGCCGGATGAAGGAACGGAAGAAGTACGGCCTGCGTGGCGCTCGCCGCGGGACGCAGTTCTCCAAGCGTTGATTCGCAGCACCGCTGCTGCCCGGCGCACCCATCACAGCCGTCAAAACCGGTATTTCCGGGCGATCTTCGGCGCTTTCTGCGCCGGCCAGCCGATTCAATAGTAGAGTCGAGAGGCTGGATGGGTCGGCGTGGCCTGTCCACGATCGCCCGAACCCTCGGGCTCCGGCCACTGCAATGAAAGGCTCGACCATGTCCCGGTTGTTATTCCCGGCAGCGGCGTTGGTGCTCGCGGCGTTGGCCGCTCCTGTCGTGGCCAGCGGCCCGGCTGTCGCCTCGTCGTCCGCGTTGGCAGACGCCCAAGACATCCTCGCGGCCGAGGCGGCGGGGCTGGTCAACGTGAAGTTCATTCCCAATGACTCGCGGACGGCGCAGGTTGTGGTCACCAACCGCTCGGATCGTCCGTTGACGCTTCGGCTCCCCGCCGGATTCGCCGGCGTGCCGGTGCTGGCGCAGATGGGTGGTATGCAGGGCGGCGGCTTCGGCGCCGGTGGCATTGGCGGTGGGGCACAGAACGTCGGTGGCGGTGGGATGATGGGTGGTGGCATGGGTGGTGGTGGCATGGGCGGCGGGATGGGGGGCGGCATGGGCGGTGGGATGGGTGGCGGCCCGTTCTCGTTGCCGCCCGAGCGGACGCGGACCCTCCGGGTGCCGACCGTCTGTCTCGACCATGGCAAACGCGAACCGACTCCACGGATTGCCTATCGCATGACCGCGTTGGAGAACTGCTCCACCGACCCGCGGCTTCAGGACGTGATGGCCTGCCTGTCGAGTGGAGCGATCTCGCAGAAGGTCGCCCAGGCCGCCGCATGGCACATCTCCAGCGGCCGCACGTGGCAGCAGCTGTCGGCCGAGATGATCGTGATGGCAGGCGGAACTCCTGACGTGCCGTTCTTCACGCCGGCCGAGCTGGCAGCGGCCCGGCGGCTCGTCGAGGAGTCGACCAGCCGCCACCCGCCCGTGTCGTCTGAGTCGAGCGACTCCTCGGCGGGCTGATTCCCGGGGCATCAGGCGTGGGGAATCGCTTCGTCGTCGTCACTCGTGATCAGCGGTCTCTCCGCTGGCTCGGGTGGACAGCGCCCGCCAAACGTCGGCATCGATGCCTGCGGATGCCTGCCGCACGCCGCCGTCCATCATCGCGTACACGACGAGCCCCTGATGATGGCTGCGGGCGGTGATGGCCGCTGCGGTCGGCGCCGTCAGCGACTTCGCTTCCTGCTGGTTGGTCCAGTCGACGTCGTACGTGCCTGACGGACGGACGCAGGGGATCCGGGTCTGCGGCGGGAACGTAGACGTGAATCCCGTCTGATGGCCGCGGCCGTCCACCCACTCGGTGTGCCCCGAACCAAGGGCGGGTAGATCGTTTTTGAAGTCGCCCCCGAGGTTGCAGGCCGTGTCGGAGGACGTTGGTCGGGCGGGGGCCGGGCTGGCCGCATTCCGGAAGTACGGGGTGTAGGTTTTTACCTCGGCCATGGCGATCGTCTTGGAGAGTCCGTCGGAGAAATGGGCGGGCGTGAGTCTGCTGTTGGGAAAGAAAGCACCGTCGCCACCGGTTTTCGTGGAAGGGGAGAACACGAGCCAGGTACCCAGGTTGACCGCGTAGTTCAGCGGGGCATGCTCGGGAACCCCGGTGGCTGCCGTCCGGACCTGCGTGTTCGGTTCGGCGGGGCAGAAGAGCGCAGGGATTCGCAGGGCCGCGATCAGCTGGCCACCTGGGATGACGGCCTGGGTGTAGGGCACCGCCAGTTGTCGGTGGACCTCGGCGCCGATGGAGCATTCCTCAAGATAGGGCAGCAGCCGCCCCTGCACCGACCAGAGGGCATTGGATGACGCATCGGAGGTGCTGGCGCCTGACCAGACGCAGCTCGGCGGGTATTTTCGAACGGCGGTCTCAGCGTTGGCCAGGGCGAGGCTGAGCTGCCGGAGGTTGTTGGAGCAGGCGGACCGGCGGGCCGACTCGCGAGCCGTCTGCACGGCCGGCAGCAGCATTCCGACCAGCGTGGCCACGATAGCCACCACCACCAGAAGCTCGACCAGCGTGAACCCAGAGCAGGCACGGCGCGGGCGGGGAATCATCGGCAAAGCCCATTTCTCACGGCACGATGCG
>CAJBSQ010000616.1 GCA_903958265.1 uncultured Planctomycetaceae bacterium | reverse complement strand
TGGCCGCAAGGTGGCAGCGCTGGCTGGGCGGATCTTCGAGCAGCTCGCCGGGGTTCTCGACCTGCATGCCCGTGACCGGCTGATACTGGAGTGCGCCGCCCGGCTGATCGCCTCCCTACGACCGGCGCAGCCCCTAGAGGCGGGCCCGCGGCGATCCTGCCCATGGTGGCGGCCCACGGCTGCCGATGACTTTGGGGAACGTTCTGGCCCACGCACGCTTCATCATGCGCATCGCTCTCCTGCTCGCCGTTGCCCTCACGCTCACCGCGGCAGCACCCCGCGCGGAAGCCGCGGGCCGGCGGTGGTTCAGCGGGCCCCGCTCCCCCCAGTCGCTCGGCACACCGCAGCGGCAGGCTCCCTACGCCCCGGGCGCGTCGCCCTATGTGACCGAACACGGCGCCCGGCCGAAGTACTTCGTGCCGCCGACGAACCCGCGGACGCCGACCTGGAAAATGTACGGCACCCCCCCGGGGGTCGTCCCCGGCGACTGGCCCACGTACGCCCCGCTCGGCTTCGGCGGCTACCGCTTCCCCGCCGTCGGCAACCAGGCCTACCGCTAGGTTTATCGAGCACACGGCACCGCCGCTCGGTCCATACTCTGGGCTGAGAGGGATGACTACCGTGAACGATCTGCTGCGGGTCACTGAGTCAGGGCTGTACTGCGAGCGGGGCGACTTCTATGTCGACCCGTGGCGGCGGGTGCCGCGGGCGGTCATCACCCATGCCCATGCCGACCACGCGCGGGCGGGCTCTGACCGCTACCTCTGCTCGGCCGCGGGGAAACTCGTGCTCCGCACCCGGATCGGCGGCGGCTCCCCGATCGACACGCTGCGACCCGGCGAGTCGGTGTCGCTCAACGGCGTGCAGGTGTCGCTCCACCCGGCCGGGCACCTGCTCGGATCGTCGCAGGTTCGCATCGAGCACGGCGGCGTCAGGTGGGTGGTCAGCGGCGACTACAAACTCCAGGACGACCCGACCTGCGATCGGTTCGAGCACGTGGCCTGCGACGTGTTCGTCACCGAATCGACGTTCGGCCTGCCGGTCTACCGCTGGCAGAGCCCGGAGCGGATTGCCGCCGAGATCAACGACTGGTGGCGGGCCAACCGCGACGCGGGCCGCGCGAGCGTGCTGCTCGCCTACGCCCTCGGCAAGGCGCAGCGGCTCGCCGCGATGGTCGACCCCACGATCGGCCCGATCGTGGCCCACGGCGCGGTGATGAAACTCGTGGAGGCCTATCGCGCCAGCGGCGTGCGGTTGCCGTCGATCGACCGCGTGCCCGCCGGCGCCCGCCGCGTGGGCGATGGGCGGGCGCTGGTCATCGCGCCGCCGAGCGTGCTCGGCAGCTCGTGGCTCAAGCTCTTCGGCGAGTCGAGCGTGGCGATGGCCTCGGGCTGGATGATGCTCCGCGGGGTCCGCCGCCGCCGCGGCTTCGACAGGGGCTTCTCGGTGTCCGACCACGCCGACTTTCCAGGACTGCTCGCGGCCATCGACGCCTCCGGAGCCCGCCGCGTGCTGGTGACGCACGGCTTCAGCGACACGCTCGCCCGCCACCTGCGGGAGAGCCGGGGGCTCGAGGCGTCGGTGCTGCCAACGCGGTTCACTGGCGAAGCCTCACCCGACGCCGCGGCTGCGGCAGATGACGGCGAGCCCGACGCCAATGGCGATGGCGATGGCGACCGGCCCGACGCCGACGCGCTGACGACCTCGTGACCACGGACACCTCATGAAGCGTTTCACCGATCTTTACTGGCGGCTCGATGCGACGACGAGCACCAACGACAAGGTGGCCGCCCTCCGCGACTACTTCGCCGCCGCACCTCCCGACGACGCCGCCTGCGCGCTGGCGGTGCTCTCGGGAGCCCGCCAGCTCCGGAGCGTCTCGACCAGCCAGCTCCGCAACTGGGCGGCCGAGGCGACGGGGCTCCCGGCCTGGCTGATCGAGGAGTGCTACGCCCACGTGGGCGACCTCGCCGAGACGCTTGCGCTGCTCCTGCCGGATGCGGCGCCGGATGCGGCGCCGGGCACCGACCTCGGCCTCGCCGAAATGATGCAGCGCACGATCCACGACCTCCGGGCCACGACCGACGACCACAAGCGGGAGGTCGTGGCCGACGTCTGGCGACGGCTCGCTCCCCGGGAGCGGATCGTCTGGCACAAGCTCCTCACGGGCGGCTGCCGCGTGGGCGTGTCCCGCACCCTCGTGGCCCGCGCCCTGGCCGAGGTGGCCGGGGTCGATCCGGCCGAGATGGCCCACCGGCTGATGGGCGCCGCAGCGGCGGACGGCCCGGCCTACGTGAGGCTGCTCGCCAGCGAGTCGACCGAGGCCGACAGCCGCCGGCCCTACCCGTTCTTTCTCGCCGCCGCGCTCGACCGCACGACCGTGGAGCATGTCGCCGAGGATCTCGGCGCCGTGGGCGACTGGCAGTCTGAGTGGAAGTGGGATGGCATGCGGGCGCAGCTCGTCCGCCGCGGCGAGGCCGCGACCGTCTGGAGCCGCGGCGAGGAACTCGTCAACGAGGCCTTTCCCGAGATTGCCGAGGCCGGCGGATCGCTCCCGCCCGGCACCGTGCTCGACGGCGAACTGCTCGCCGTGAGCGACACCACGCTCCTGCCCTTCGCGATGCTCTCGAAGCGGGCCAGCCGCAAGCGGGTGACGAACAAGGTGCTCGCCGACATCCCCTGCGTGTTCGTGGCCTACGACCTGCTCGAGGAAGGGGGCGTGGATCTCCGCGAACTGCCGCTTGCCGAGCGGCGGCGGCGGCTCGAGGCGCTCGTACCGGTGCCGTTCACCGACCGGCTCGCCAGCCTGCCGGTGCAGCCGGCCCACCTCTTCCTCTCGCCGCTCGTCGCGGGCGGCTCGTGGGCCGAACTGGCAGCCCTCCGCGCGGAGGCGCGGGGGCGTGGCGTGGAGGGGCTGATGCTCAAGCGTCGATCCAGCCCGTATGGCGTGGGCCGCACCCGGGGCGACTGGTGGAAGTGGAAGGTCGAGCCGCTCGAAATCGACGCCGTGCTGCTCTACGCGCAGGCCGGCCACGGCCGCCGCGCGGGGCTGCACAGCGATTACACGCTGGGGCTCTGGGATGGCGATCAGCTGGTGACGGTGGCGAAGGCCTACTCGGGCCTCGCCGACGCCGAGATCGTGGAACTCGACCGGATCGTCCGCGCCACCACGCTCGAGAAGCATGGGCCGGTGCGGATCTGCAGGCCCACCGTCGTCCTGCAGCTGGCCTTCGAGGGCGTGTCACTCTCGACGCGGCACAAGTCGGGCGTGGCGGTTCGGTTTCCGAGGATCGTCCGCTGGCGGAGAGACAAGGAACCCGCTGAGGCCGGCACGCTCGCCGACCTCAGGCGGATGATCGTCGCCACCTGAGCGCCAGCGCGCGGGCTCCGCCCTCCGTCCAAGCCCCTCGCTGGAAGCCGCGAACGGACGTCGGCCTCAGGGCGCGGGCACCGTCGCGCGACCGAGGGCTCACGCCCCGGGGCTTGTCTCGATTTCTGCCTGCCTACACTACTCAGAAGCATTCCGCTGGAACCCATCGGGAAACGTCGTCGTGGGAGCGCCCGCACCATCGCAGCCGAAACGCGGGCGGCGGGCGGCCCCACCGGCGGCGAGCGACGGATCGTTCGAGCCATTCCACCGCTGGTTCGCCGACCGCGGCTGGAAGCCGTTTCCGTTTCAGACGGAGGTCTGGCAGGCGCTGGCTGCCGGTACCAGCGGCGTGCTCCATGCCCCCACGGGCACCGGGAAGACGCTCGCCGCTTCGCTCGGGGCCATCGCGAGGTCCGCGGCACTGGCAGGAGACGGTGCGGCGGGCGGCCTCCGGGTGGTCTGGATCACACCGCTGCGGGCCCTCGCTGCCGACACCGTGCGGGCGATCGAAGAACCGCTCCCAACGCTGCAGTCAGTGGCCGCGGGCTGGAGCGTGGCCGCCCGCACCGGCGACACCTCCACGGGCGACCGGCGGCGGCTCCGCGAGAACTGGCCTGCCATTCTGGTCACCACGCCCGAGTCGCTCTCGATTCTGCTCTCGCTCGACGATGCTCACGAGATTTTTTCCTCGCTCGAGACCGTGATCGTGGATGAGTGGCACGAGCTGCTCTCGACGAAGCGGGGCGTGCAGACGGAACTCGCCCTCGAGCGGCTCCGCTCGCTCCGCCCCGGCCTCGTCTCCTGGGGCCGGTCGGCCACGCTTGCCAACCTCGACGACGCGGTCGCCGCGCTCGTCGGGCCCTCCCGCGCGGCGGCGGCCCGGCTCGTCTCGGCGGCGATCCCCCGGAAGCTCGAGATCGAGACGCTAATTCCGGAGCCGATGGAACGATTTCCGTGGGCCGGCCACATGGGAATGCGACTCCTGCCGCAGGTCGTGGCCGCGATCGACCGGGCCGCGACCACCCTCGTGTTCACCAACACCCGGTCGCAGGCCGAACGCTGGTTCGACGCCCTGCGGTCGGCCCGGCCCGACTGGAGCGGGGCGATGGCCCTCCACCACGGCTCCGTCGACCGCGAACTGCGGAGCCGGGCCG
>CAJBSQ010000615.1 GCA_903958265.1 uncultured Planctomycetaceae bacterium | reverse complement strand
TGCGCCACGGGAACGTCCTTCGGAACCGTGAGGCGATAGGTCTTGGCACCATCGAGCCAGTGGCCCTGGCCATCCTTCGCGGCCTCGAGGTAGACCTGCCCGACTCCGACGGCGCGGCCCATCATGCCCACGGAGACACCGACCGCTTCGTAAAACCAACTCGTGCGCTCATCCAACTGCGTATAGTGCGGCGCTTCCTGATTGGTCTCGGCAAGCAACAGCGACAGCTCCCAGTTCCTGCCCGGCCAGACTTTCGCGCCTTCGAACCGCTTTCGATAGGCGATCGCCCGGGCCATCACCTCCCCCGTCTGCGCGGCGTCGATGAGGATTTCCTTCTGCCGTTCCGTCGGGGTGAACGGCTTGCCCTTTTCGATTCCCAAGGGCTGCAGCATCCCCATCATCATCCGGTCGCGATCGTGGACGGGTTCTTCCTGGATGATCTTCGACAGGCCTTCCCAGTAGGCGAGGCCACGCGGTTGTGCGCCGCTCCACGGGCGACCAGCCGGCGAAACGTGACGGGTTGGGGCGGGGTTTTCACGCTGGCTGAAGGGATAGATCTTCAAACCCTCGATGAGCTGCTTGGCTTTGGCTGGATCGGGGTCGAGCGCACGGTGGGCAGACCAGACGTTCACCGTGGGCGAACGGAAGACGGAATACCCTTCCGGTTTCAGCTCCGGGTCGTCGGGGCCGAGGATCAGATACCGGCCGCCCGCGCCCTTGTCGGGGCCGGTTTGGCCCGAATCGGTGATGGGCCGCTGCCAGAAATCGGTGAAGCCGCCCGCCGTGGGGCCGGCGGGAACCTCGAACACCAGCGGACCGGTTTCCTGCAGGTTGGGGAACGCCATGATGTATGGCGTCGTGGCATTGGCCGTGAGGAGGCCGAGCTTGTCTTGGAAGGTGAGGTAGTCGACGTAGTCGAGTTTTCCGGCACCGAACCTGGCGAGGTGCTCACTCTGCCATTGCTGCATCGCCATGAGCGGCAGGGCCCAGAGGTAGGCCTGGCACGCCCTCTGATAATCGATGTCGTCGAAGATCTTCACGACGGTGGCATCGGTGGGATAGCCGTTCTCCAGTTCGAGCGGGCCGAGCCGCGATGCGACGCTGCCTGTGGTAGGCAGACGTTGCGCGTGTGTGGCGGGCGCCGGCAGGCAGGAGCCGATCAGAGTGGCGAGGATGATCGCTCTGGGGGTGAATGTTCTCGGCATCGTCATGCACGTCTCCCGGTGGGATTGTCTGAAAACAGGCGTTGCACGGTCAGGGCACCTTCTCGATGTCGCCGGGTTTCCGACTCTTGTCGATGGCGGCTGCGGTCGGGCCGTAGAGCCCGAAGACGACGGAATACCCCTTGCCCGGCACCGTCGCAAGCCAGTTGCCCTCCTTGCCTGCGGGCGTCGAGATCGAGATAGCCGCCGGCCACCCTGCGCCAGCCGAGGTCGACGTAGCCCATGGCATGGATGACATCGGAGTTGGGGGTCGTTATCAGGGTCTTCGCGTCGAGACGCTTCTTCCAGATCGGCAGGACGTTGTAACCGACGCCGAAGACCTTTTCCGAGCCGACCTTCATCCCGAGCGTGTTGATCAACGAGAGGTCCCAGA
>CAJBSQ010000614.1 GCA_903958265.1 uncultured Planctomycetaceae bacterium | reverse complement strand
GGCAACGTGGCACGGGCAACCCCTCGCTGATGTCTGGGCCGGCAGCGCTTCGCTTGCCGGCAAGCCCGGCGACAGGGGACGGGTAATCCCTCGCTGATGCCTGGGCCGGCGGCGCATGCCATGGCTAGCCGTGCAGCCGTGTGTGAGGTCAGTACACGCCCACCGTGGTCGTCGCTGCGAGTTCGCGGAACGGGCGGACTCCGCTGATGCCGTCCCACGGATACGCCACGTAGGGCCGCTCGCGTTCGCCCTCGTCCCGCTCCAGAAAGCCTGGAATAAAGGTCTCCTTGGTGAGCGTCGTGAGCCGCACGCGGCCCGTGCCGCCATACGAGACCACCGCGTCGCGATCGTCGAAGTCCACCACCTCGATCACCGCCCGCGGCTGCGGGGCGTAGTAGGCGATCGTGTAGCCGTCGGCCGGCACCACGGGCCGCGAGGCGGCCAGGCCCATCAGCGTGTTGCCGTAGGTGGGCGTCATGTAGGTGCCGTCAAGAAGTTCCTCGACCGCGAACCGGGTCCACTGCGGGGTAAACTCCGTGCCGCCCGAGAAGATGCCCGTGATGCCCACCTTGCCGATCGTCGTGCCCTTCTTTTCAAGCGCCAGGGCGAGGGCTTCGAGCAGTTTCGGCGTCGTGAACATGCAGCGGATGTCGTGGCCCGCCTCCAGGATCGTGATCGCCTGATCGATGCAGTGCTGCTTGTAGGCTTCGAGGTGCTCCATCCAGCCCTTCTGGATCAGCTTGATCACCCACCGCGGATCGAGGTCGACGCAGAAGCAGATGCCACCGCGATACTGCGCCAGGTGCTCGATCGAGAGCCGCAGCCGACGCGGGCCCGAGGGACCGAGCATCAGCCAGTTGGCACCCCGCGGGAAATACCTGTCGGGGAGCGTGTCGCTGAACATCTCATAGTCGGTGCGGAAGTCACGGGAGTTGACTCGCGACTTCGGCGTGCCCGTCGTGCCACCGGTCTCGAACACGTACATCGGCTGGTCGGCGAGACCCTTTGGCACCCAGCGGCGGACGGGACCTCCGCGGAGCCACTCATCCTCGAACGGCGGAAACTTCTTCAGGTCGTCGAAGCCCTTCACGTCGATGGGCGGATTGAAGGGCAGGCCCTTCGCATACTCCAGCCAGAAGGGGCAGCCCGTCGACTCGTGAAAGTGCCAGGCCATGGTCTCGACGGTGTGCGCATCGAGTGCCGCGCGGGCCTTCGTCACCGCCTCCTCGCCCGCCACTTCGAAAACCGGGAGCTTGTCGGATTGCGGAGGCGTCGATGTGGAGCCGGCCATGAAGGGATTCCTCGCGGGGTGGGGCGGGGGATGCAACGCAGGCGAATCGCCGACGATCAGCCGTCCGCGGAAGCCTCGGGCTGGGGCAGCGGAGCACCGAGCTGGGCGAAGAGTTGGAGCACGCCGTTGAAGTGGGCGAGCCTGGGACCGTAGCGGTCGATGAACTCGCCGAGGGCGTACTCACTGTCGGTGAAGTCGTCGGCGTTGTCGGCCGCCTCCTGGGCGATGCTGGAGAGGAACTCGGCGTGCACCTTCGCGAGCGACTCGGCCGCCCGCCGGCAGTCTTTGGCGAGCTGCGGGTTGGCCTCTTTCCAGGCCTTCAGCTCCGCCGTCCGCTGTCGCTGCTGGAGCGAGACCTGGT
>CAJBSQ010000613.1 GCA_903958265.1 uncultured Planctomycetaceae bacterium | reverse complement strand
GCGGATCAGCTGTGGGACCTGGGTTTCCGGTCACGTCGATGCCCGTGCCGACGCCGGTTATGGCCGTGTTCTGCACGCGAACCTTTGAATCAAAGGCGGTGAAGAGGCCCCAACCGCCCGCGTTCGTGATGACGGAGCCTGGGGAGCCGACCACCTCCGGGTCGCGACCGATATCGATGCTGCTTCCGTTGCTTGTGACGCCCGCAACGCTGGTGTTCGCGATTCGGGACGAGAAGATCTGCACCACGCCGCTTGTGCCGTTGACCCCCTCCGCGAAGACACCGCTGCCGCCGGCCCCGTCAATGTTGGCCCGGACGAGCGAGACCTGGCTCTCGCCAGAGTTCAAGCGGTTATCGATGTAGACACCGTTGACGGCGGAGTTGGTGACCCGCGAATCCTGGACGAGCACGGTCGTCTGGTCGCCCGTAATGTGAATGCCATCGGAGGCCGATTCGGCGATTGCTGTGCTGCCGGTGAGGTAGAGACCGGCCGCCGTACCCGTTACCAGTGCGCCGAAGCCGTCGGCGGCGCCAATGGTCGATGAGATGAGCACGATGTTCGCGTTGTTTCCGGAGACGACCGCGCCGTCGCTGCCGGTCACGAGGACGGCGACCTTGTTGCCGTAGATGAGCGAGTTGTTTCCCGACGCCACCAGCCCGGAGCCATCCGCCCGAAGGATACGAACGGAGTCGATGCCGATGGCAGCCGCCGAGCCCGAGGCGACGATCGCATCCCCTGCGGTGTCGGCAATGGTCGAACTCACGAGCGTGATCTCGGATCGTGGCCCTGCGGCATTCACGGCGGTGCCGAGGTTTCCTTGCACCCCCGTGCTTGCGATGTCGACTCTGGCGCCTGATCCCGAGACGAGTACCCCAGTGCCCTCGACGTTGGTGAGCGTCGAGTTCGAGATGTTCACGTCGGCGTTCACCGCGGAGATCACGAAGCCATCGTTGGTGAGGTCAACGAGCTGCATGCGATCAAAGTTAAACCTGCCGGTGGAGTTGGCGATGTCCACGCCTCGCTGTCCAGGCCCATTCCCCCGGATGATGACATCGGAGATGCTGGCCACCCCGCTACTAAAGCCCGGCCCATCGCCGATCCCGACGCGGGAACCCACGATTTGGAAATGATCGACCACGGTGCCAGGCTGATTGACGACGATGGCCGTAGCCAGCGGGTTGGTGAGCACCGGATAGGTCGAGCCCCCATTGCCGCCGAAGAAGGCCGTGTTGCCGCAGTTGCTCGTGGGGATCGCGAGGCTGCTTCCCTCACCGATGAAGTACTGGTTCGGAGCCAGAAACGAGTAGCCCGAAACTGGTGTGACGTAGGGATTTGATGCGCTGATACCCGTGTGCACGTAGACGATGTCATACGGGTTCGTGGCCGCTGCCTGGGCGGATGCGAGAGTCGTGTAGGGAGACTCAGCCGTACCAGCACCAGGGCCCGTGCCCGAGTTGTTGACGTTAATGACCCGCCA
Organism: uncultured Planctomycetaceae bacterium; assembly: GCA_903958265.1. Lineage (GTDB taxonomy): Bacteria > Planctomycetota > Planctomycetia > Pirellulales > UBA1268 > QWPN01. The sequence goes on along the minus strand of CAJBSQ010000613.1, from coordinate 1,664 downwards.
TGCCGTACCCGTCTCCGGGTTTACCGCGGCGACCGGGGCCTGGTGGGCGCGCACGATGTGCTCGTTTCGCATCATCGGCTGCTCCATCTGGTCGGGCACGTTGCGGCGGCGGCTGCCCCCCATGCGATACGTGAGCCGCGCAAATCCCGTGGAGTCGAAATAGCTGTCGTTGTTGTACTGCAGCGAGAAGTCCCAGTTCTCGATGAACGTCATGTCGAGGCGGGTGTATACGCCGCCGAACCACGGCACCACGTCCTGCCCGTTGGCGAAGTTGTAGCGGTCGTTGCCGTAGCAGTAGCCGCCCACGCTCATCATGCCCGCCCAGTCGCTGAGTCCCGGGACATACGCGCCGAGTTCGAGGTCGGCCCCGGCGAGGCCGGCGTTGACGCCATTGGTGCAGAGGACGGCATTGCCGACGAACGGGCCAACGTACTGGGCCGTGGTGCCGACTGGGATATAGCCGTTCGACCGCAGGTTGCCGTAGTCGGTGAGCCACTCGGTGGAGATGCCCACCTGGTTGTAGACCTGACCACCGGCAAAAGTGGTATCTGTATTTGGAATGGCGACATCGGCGTATTGGTTGAGGTCGCCGTCGTAGTCCCAGTAGACGCCGACGCCCAGAAGCGACCCGCCAAGGAACTGCTTGCGGACGGCACCCACGTTGGAGAAGAAGCCGCCGTAGGTGGAGAGATGGCCGCGGAGGTCGGCTGCCCAGAAGCCGCCAAGGTCGTCCTCGAACCCAGGGACAAATCCCCCGAGCGTCATGTAGCTGCCCTGATAGCCCAGGCCACGGTCAGCCGCATTGATGCCGTAATAGAGGATGCCAGGGCCATTTTCGTTGAGCCCGCTGAAGCCCTGCACGGCCCGGTTTACCACGCCACCAGCTGGCGCCATCGCCGCCTGACCCATCTGGGCCTGGGCCGACACCGGCAGTTCCAGGGCAGACGCGGCAAGCAGCGCGGCCGCGACCGCATCGTGGGCACGCCGCTTCCAGGCCGCGGCACGGTGTCGGATGGCCCACAGGCGATCCGCGTCCGGCCTCCCGCTTCCTGAATCCGCGTGTCTACCCATCGGAGTCGCTTCCCTGTCGAGGGCCGGTTGTGCGGGCAGGGCACGCCCCGCGCCGAAAAACCGGCATGATCGTCAGAGGTGATCGACTCCCCCCGACCCCATCCATGAGCATTTCCCGCAGAGGGGCCGGGACCGGCAGGGGCTTCGCCGGCTGCCTAGTCTGCCGGGCAGGGCGTCTTCGTGCCAGCCGCGAGCTGGTTATTAGCGAAATGGGGGTCGGGATTTGCTCTGTGGAGGCCGATCACCATAATGGGGGGTTCTCCAGCTGCCCAGGCACCGGCCCACGAACATGTTCCTCCACGAAGTTCTCCCGCCGGCCCGATTTCTGAGTCACGCTCTCGTGTGGTTGGTTGTTGTGGTGGGCTGGGTAGCGGCGACCGTGTGGGTCGATCGGGACGCCCGGCAGGGATACGGCGACGGGAGGCCCTGGAACGGCATTCTCGTGGCCCTGGGCATCGGCTTGGTCTACTTCGCCTTCAGCACGGGTATGCTGCTTGTCGGGGCGATCGGTTGGATCGTCGCTCTGGTCGTCGCGGTGTACGCGGCGATGAAGTTTGCGGTGTCTGACAACGGCGTTCTTGACGGCTACCTCG
>CAJBSQ010000612.1 GCA_903958265.1 uncultured Planctomycetaceae bacterium | reverse complement strand
GCACGGGCAACGTGGTGCTGACGGTGAACGGCAACAGCACCCTCGGGGGCAGCGCCAACAAGTCGCTCCAGGTGAACCCGCGAGCGAAGGTCGTGTTCGCGGGAGATATCACAGCCGATCCCTCCGCGACCACCAATCGCAGCGCGACGTTCTACAACTCGGGAGAGATCGAGCTGAACGGGGTGATCTCGGGAGGTGCCACGGGGACTATCGGCCAGTTCGGCGTCATCCAGACCGCCAACGCGGCCGGCCAGAGCGGCACGATCTCCCTGAATGCCGCCAACTTTTACACGGGCGTCACTCGTGTGGCCGCCGGCACACTCAAGGTCGGCAATGTACTCGCCTTTGGCGACATCGCCAACGGGGTGACGATCTCAGCGGTGACGGTGACCGACACGACGACGGGCATCACCACGACCCTCGGCCGCGGCACGGTCGACCTCAACGGCTATTCGATCGCCGACGAGACGCTCACGATGGTCGGCACAGGAGATCGCGTCAGTCTCGTGAACTCGAGCGCCGTCACGCCGGTGTCGTGGAGCGGCACCGTGAGCCTCAGCGGCACGTCGGCCATGGGGGGCACTGGCGACATCACCATCACCGGAGCGGTCTCCGGCACGGCCGGAGTCCTGGCAAAGTCGGGTGCCGGGCGAGTCACGCTGACAGCTGGCAACTCGTACTCAGGTGCCGTTTCGGTCGAGCAGGGGACCCTGGCACTCGGCGCCGCAGGATCGATCGCCTCCGCGACATCCGTCACGACCACCGCCGGGGCGACCTTTGACACGACGGCCCTGGCCGGCGGATACACCGTGCCTTCGACCCAGACGATCGGGGGCTCGGGCACCGTCGCGGGCAACCTGGCCGTCGGCTCAGGCGCCACGCTCTCCCCGGGCGCGAGCCCGGGCACCCTCACGCTCAGTGGCAGCCTGACGATGGGCGGTGGCGGCAACTACAACTGGCAGATGCTGTCGGCGACGGGCACCGCCGGCGCCGTGTCGTCGTGGGATCTCGTCAGCGTGGGGGGCCTGCTCACGATCGCATCCACGTCGGCCGATCCATTCAAGATCAATCTCTGGACGCTCTCCGGCGTCTCCCCCGACGTGAGCGGGACGGCGGCCGACTTCAACGGCTCGAGCAACGCCACCTGGAAGATCGCCACCGCCACCGGTGGCATCAGCGGGTTTGCTGCCGACAAGTTCGCGATCTCCACGTCCGGCACCAACGGCACCGGTGGCTTTGCCAATGCCTTTGGCACCGGCACGTTCAGTATCGCCCAGAGTGGTAACGACCTGAACCTCGTGTTCACGGCGGGCGCCGCCCCGCCCGTGATCACGATCAACGTGGCCAGCGGCACGCAGTCGCAGACGGCCGCGGGCTATCCCACGCTCTCGGGCTCGACGCCGGTGGTGAAGACGGGCGCCGGCACGCTCGTGGTCGATCAGGCCAACACGCTCACGGGCTCGACGACCGTGCAAGGCGGCGTGCTGCAGATGGCCAACGCCTCGGCCCTCTCGACGAGCCAACTTGTCGTCGTGGCCGGCGGGACCGGTCAGGTGGCTCCCTACACCAGCACGAGCGTGGCTGGCCTCGATCTGTCGGGGAACGGACTCGTGGACGTGACGACAGGGGCACTGACGGTCAGCAGCGGCCTCTCGGCCGTTCAGCTCGTGGCCGAGTTACTCGAAGGCCGTAACTCCGGCTCCTGGACTGGCACCAGCGGCATCACATCGAGTGCGGCGGCGGCCGACGTCGCCTCCAGCATTCCGCGTTCGGTGGGCTGGCTCGACAACGGTGACGGCTCGCTGACGGTGGCCTACGCCGCCCCAGGCGACACCAACCTCGACTGGTCGATCGATATCCTCGACGCGGCCAACTTCCTGGCGCTGGGCAAGTTCGACACGGGGACGCCGGCCACCTGGCTGGAGGGCGACTTCAGCTACGACGGGATCGTCGACATCCTCGACGCGGCCGACTTCGTCACCACCGGCCTGTTCAACGCCGGCAACTACAACACGGCCCCCGGCTCCGCCGGAGCGGTCGCAGCGGTGCCGGAGCCGTCGGCGGCGGCCCTACTCGCCACCGTGGCGGTCGCGGCCGCAGGCTGGGCGGCGCGGCGAAATCGCGGGGTTTCGCACTTCTGAACTGGGCCTGAACTGGGCTTGAGCGGCCGCGATCCTTCCGGGAGCATCTGGGCTCCTCCCGGTAGGCACCGATGCGCCGCTCGTTCCTTCTCATCGCCGCGCTGCCCATGGCCCTGACGGCGGCATTCTCGCCCCGCGCGCCGGAGATGCTGCCGGCCCCCGGGGCCGTTGGTGCGCCGCTCACGTTGCCCTCCCAACCCGATCCGTTCGCACCGCTCCCGGAAGGCGCGATCATCGGTCCCGGAGGGCCGATGCTCCCCACGCCCCCGCCCACGCCCCGCAACGCGGTGGTCATCCCGCCGCTCGACGCGGAGCTCGTCTGGACGAAACTGGTCGACGTGACCGACGACTTCTTCAAGGTTCAGCAGGAGCAGCGGGTCGTGTTCTCAAACGGCGTGCCCACCGAGGGCCGCATCGACACCTTCCCACAAACGGGTGCCACCGTGCTGGAGCCCTGGCGGGGTGATTCGGTCGGCTGGGACGAGCGCTGGGAAGCGACGCTTCAATCGATCCGCCGGATCGCGACCATGCGGCTGACGCCCGACTCGGCGGGCTGGCGGGTGGAGGTCGTCGTCAACAAGGAGCTCGAATACCTCCCGCGGCCGATGCGAGCCACCACGGGCGGCGCGTCGTTCCGCAACGACGACTCGCTCTATCGCTACGGCACGCCGTTGCCCACGCTCGGGCAACAGGTGGGCGACCAGCCGCGGCCAGTCGCCAGCCCCACGCCCAACCTGGGCTGGATCCCCCTTGGCCGCGATGCCAAGCTCGAACAGAAGATGCTCGCCAGGGTGCTCGCAAAGCTCGGCGTGCCTCCGCAGCCGCAGGCAGAGCCCTACTACCAGCCCCCAGATGCGGCTGCCGTCCCGGCGATGCCGGGATTGCCTCCGGCGTCGCCTGCGGTGTCGCAGGGCCCCGTGTACGGTGCCCCGATTCCGGCCGAGCAGCTCCCACCCGGGGCAGCGATCGCCCCGGGACCGCCCGTGCCGATCGAGACGCTGCCGATTCCGAGATAGCGGCCCGGCCGCCGATCGATCACTCGTCCGTCACGCAGCCACGCGAGGCCGGGGCCACGCAGCGGATGTACTTGGCGAGGACGCCACGGTCGGCCTTGAGCGGCGGCGCCTTCCATTCGGCCCGACGGCGGGCGAACTCCTCGGCCGCGACCTCCGCGTCGATCGAGGCCGCGTCGGCATCGATCACGACCACGTCGCCATCCTTCACGAGGGCGATCGGGCCGCCCTCCTGCGCCTCCGGCACCACGTGCCCCACGATGAAGCCGTGCGAACCGCCCGAGAAGCGACCATCCGTGATCAGGGCCACGTCGTTGCCGAGGCCGGCCCCAACCAGCGCCGAGGTCGGGGTCAGCATCTCCGGCATCCCGGGCCCTCCCTTAGGCCCTTCGTACCGGATGATCACCACGTCACCGCGATTGATGCCGCCGTGCTCGAGCGATGCCAGCATCGCCTCCTCGCTGTCGAACACGCGGGCGGGGCCGCGAAACCGCGATCCCTCCTTACCGGTGATCTTCGCGACTGCCGAATCGGGGGCGAGGTTGCCGTGGAGGATCGTGATGTGCCCCGTGGGCTTGAGGGGATTCTCGACCGGCCGGATGATCTTCTGACCGGCGGCAAGCCCCTTGCTCGTGGCCAGGTTCTCGGCGAGCGTCTTGCCCGTGACCGTGATGCAGTCGCCATCCATCAGCCCCTTGTCGAGCAGGTACTTCATCAGGCCGCTCGTGCCGCCGATCGAGTGAAGATCTTCCTGCACGAACTTGCCACTCGGCTTGAGGTCGGCGAGGTACGGAATCCGGCAGGCCACCTTCTGGAAGTCGGCGGGCGCGAGGTCGACCCCAACGGCGCGGGCCATGGCGATCAGGTGGAGCACGGCGTTGGTCGATCCGCCGAGGGCCATGATCGTGACCATCGCATTCTCGAAGGCGCGGCGGGTCATGATGTCCCGCGGCTTGAGGTCGATCTCGAGCAGATGGCGGATGGCGGCCGCAGCCCGCAGGCACTCCTCGGCCTTTGCTGCATCCTCGGCCGGGATCGAGGCACTGTCGGGGAGGGACATGCCCATGGCCTCGATCGCCGTGGCCATGGTGTTCGCCGTGTACATGCCGCCGCAGGCACCGGCTCCCGGACAGGCATGGCGAACGATGTCACCGCGGCGGGCGTCGTCGATCCGGCCGGCCACGTACTCCCCGTAGCATTGGAAGGCCGAAACGATGTCGAGAACGGTGCCGTCGGCCAGGTGGCCGGGCTTGATCGTGCCGCCGTAGACCATCAGGGCAGGGCGGTTGAGCCTTCCCATCGCGATCAGGCAGCCGGGCATGTTCTTGTCGCAGCCGGGGATCGCCACGAGGCCGTCGTACCACTGGGCCTGCATCACCGTCTCGATCGAGTCGGCGATGAGATCGCGGGACGGGAGCGAAAAGCTCATGCCGTCGGTGCCCATCGAGATGCCGTCGCTGACGCCGATCGTGTTGAACCGCATGCCGACCATGCCGGCGGCCACGACACCTTCGCGGACCTTGGCCGCCAACCTGTCGAGGTGCATGTTGCAGGTGTTGCCCTCGTACCACATGCTCGCGATCCCGACCTGCGGCTTGTCGAGGTCAGCCGGTTGCAGACCGGTGCCGAGGAGCATGGCCTGCGAGGCTCCCTGAGAGCGGGGCTGCGTGATGCGGGCGCTGGTGCGGTTGAGGGGGGCCATGGGGCGGGTGATTCCTGTCGAAAAGGCTCTCGAGACCTGGCGCGGCCGACGGACGGAAGCCGCAGGATAGTATCACGCCTCTCCGTTTGAAAGCCGCGGCCGCATGCTCGCCGGGTCAGCCCCGGGCGACGAGCCGGGCGACCTCGGTCTCGTCGAAGCGGCCCTCCACCATCGGCACGCCGTCGATCTCGAGCACGGGAACCCTCAGGCCGTAGCGGTCGCGGGTCGCAGGGTCGGCATCGACATCGACGAGCATGACGCCAGGCCGGAGCATCTCCAGGAGATCCTCGGCCGCCTCGCAGAGGTGGCAGCCGCGGCGTGAATAGAGCACCCAGGCCACGGTTTGGAGTAGGATTCCGGGAGATTTCGCGACGGGCGTTCTGGGATCGTTCCGAAAACCCCGCCTCATTTGAGTTTCGCAGACCATGTCCACTCCGGTCCAGTCGGTCGACGATTTTCTGCAGGTCATTCGCCGCAGCGGGCTCGTTGAAGAGGCCCGCCTGATGGCGGTCGTCGAACCGTGGATCGGGCATGCCGCGGCCCCGCCAGAGCCGCTCCTTCAGGCGCTGGAAGACTCGGGACTGCTCACGCGGTGGCAGATCGACCAGCTGCTCAAGGGCCGCTACAAGGGCTTCACGCTGGGCAAGTACCGGCTTCTTCGCCTGCTCGGGGCGGGAGGAATGAGCAGCGTGTATCTCGGGGAACACGCCACGCTCCACAGCAAGGCGGCCGTCAAGGTGCTGCCCGTGAAGCGGGTCGAGCAGAGCTCCTACCTCGCCCGGTTCGAGCGCGAGGCCCGGCAGTCGGCCCGGCTCAATCATCCCAACATCGTCCGCACGTTCGATCTCGATACGGCGGGCGCGATCCACTTCATCGCCATGGAATACGTGGATGGCATCGACCTTCACGCCAAGGTGAAGCGGGACGGCCCGCTCCCGATCCGGGAGGCTGCCGAATACATCCGACAGGCGGCGATCGGCCTGCAGCACGCCCACGAAGAGGGTCTTGTCCACCGCGACATCCAGCCAGCCAAACAGATCCTCGACACCCG
>CAJBSQ010000611.1 GCA_903958265.1 uncultured Planctomycetaceae bacterium | reverse complement strand
GCTCGAGCTCCACCTCGATCGGACGAAACTCCCGACGATCGAGATTCCACTCGATCCAACGCTCGTGAAGGGCTCGCACGGCGCGGTCGATCCAGCGAATCCCTACGAGACGATCTTCATCGCATCACGGGCCGGTGTGACCGCTGCGGAGAAACTGGCATCGACCGACCTTCCGGGGATCATGGAGCGGCTGCTCGACGGGTAGTGCAGGAAGGAAAACCGGCACCCGCGGAGCCTCGCGCTGCCGCTCATACCCAGGCAGGTGGCGGCTGAATCTCGTCGACCGGGCGATGGCCGCAGTCTTTGCGGCCCGAGCCCTCGAGGCGGCTGATCACGCGGACGGTCATGTCGGCGTTGCAGGCGATCTGGCAGGAGAGCCGCACCCCGGGCGTCGTGATCCCCTTCGCGGCGAGCACGTCTTTCTCGGCCTGCGTCATCGCGGCCGGCTCCCCGGCCACGAACTCGACACGGCAGGTGGTGCAGCGGGCGACGCCGCCGCAGGCATGCAGCTGGTCGCTGCCGCACTCGTCGACGAGCGCGTTGACGAGCCGCTTTCCGGCCGGGACCTGAAACAAACCTTTACCTTCGACGGTGAGCGTGGGCATCGCGGAATCTCCTGGGAGGGTCAGTTCTTCTTCGGCTGCTTGTCGTCCATGTTGGCGACGAGGTCGTCGGCGGTGACAGTCGAGACCACGCCACCCTCGGGCACGTCGAGGCCGGCCGTCCAGACGAGGGCATTGAGCATCATCGTGCGGAAGTCGTCGTGGGCCCAGTTGCGGTGGAAGTGGGCACCGGTGCAGCCGAAGCCACGGCCGCCACCCGGCCGCTCGTAGGCCCACGCGAGCGCCTCGCGGCTGCCCTTACCAGCGCGGACGGACGGGTTGTTGCTGTGGGGGCCGTCGGGCCGCTCGCGGGTGGCGTCCGGCGGCACGGCCGTAAGGATCAAGGTCAGGCCCTCGGGCGGATCGCGGAACCGCATGTGGTAGTACCACTCGTCTTCGGTCTCGAACGGCTTGACCCCCCGCACGATCGGGTGTGCAGTGGCGAGTTCGGTTTTGGCGAGGGTCCAGTGCGGGTTCACCGACCAGTGAGGCTCGAAGTAGCCTCCCATCCAGTTGAGGAACTCGGGGCCACCCTTCTCCTTCGGCACCTCGACGGCGTAGTGCAGGCAGGCGATGCCAACGCCCCGCTTGGCGAGCGCATCGATCTGGGCGAGCCGGTGACTCTGGAGCACCGGATGGCCGTTGCCTCCATCGGCGAAGAAGAAGATCGCGTCGGCGTTGTCGAAGGCCGTCGGGTCGGCCGGCCAGCCGCCGGTGAAGACCTCCGTCGTGAGCCGCGGGAGCGCCTCGCCGCCGAAGTGCGCATCGAGGCATCTCTCCACGAGCATCGTGCCGGCGCGGTGTTCGTGCTCACCGGGCCCATGGCTCGCGCGGCCGGCGATCAGCACCAGCTTCTTGCGGCCTTCACCCAGCGGCAGCCGCTTCAGGCGGATGTCCTTGAACTCCACCTTCATCGGGGGCCCGGCATGCACCTGCAGGGCGAGGATGCCCTGCAGAGCCCGCTTGTCGGCCTGCTCGTCGAGCGTCTCCGACATCAGTTGGCCATTGATAAAGTGCTGGAGCTTCGGGCCTCGGGCCACGATCCGGTAGTGGTTCCAGCCGCCGGGCGTGATGGCCTTCTGGAGTTCCGCGGTGTCGCCGATCGGATCGCCAGCGAGCTTCGTGCCATCGGCGGCGATCGTGATTCGCTCGCCCCGCTGGCAGAGGATCCCGCGGCCCTTCTCCTCGTAGAGAATCCCCGAATAGTTCGCGCCCGCCTCGAAGTCGGCCTGATAGCCACCGACGACAAAATCTCCGAGGTCGCGGCTACGGTACTGAATGCCGCTGTTGCCTCCGGTGAGTCGATACCGGAGGGTGAGATCGAAGTCGTCGACGAGTCCCTGTCGCCAGATCAGGAAGCTGTTGGCCTTGGTGGGGTTCGCTGCGGTCGTCTCCCCGACGATCGCCCCATCCTCCACCCGCCACAACTCGGGACGGCCTTCCCAGCCCTCGAGCGAGGTGCCGTTGAAGATCGGCACTCCAGTGGCGTCGTCGGCACGGACCGGGCCGAGAGACCAAGCGACGCCTGCGATCAGCAGGCAGACCGCGGCCCACCGGGGGGCATGCCGCAGGACGTAGCACAACAACAATGCGGACACGGCATGGTCTCCAGGCGGAACGTGCCGGCGGCTGGATCACCGCGGCTCACGCGAGAGAGTATGCCACGTCGACCGCACGGCGGGCAGGCGGACGACTCGGGAATGGCGTGCGACTATCGTGCGGCGGCCGCCCGCGGCAGTCGATCTGCCGTGAGTGCGGCCCGCGACAGGCCCAGCATGTCGAGCAGGCTGTCGATGCCGACCACCCGCACCCCGTACTGCTTGGCGGTGCCGAGGCTGCGGTTTTGCCGCCGCGCCTCCTCGGCGAATCCCTCCTCGCCCAGTTCGGCCGGCGGCTTGCCGGCATCGACCACCATGGCCGTCATCGGTGTCACGGCCTCCACCACCCGACCTCCGGCCCGCTGGACGAGGTCCACCAGCCGGTCGCGGTCGTCGCCCCGCTCATCGTCGAGGTTGACGTATCCCACGATCACCACCTCAGGAGCAGTGCCGGCCGCCCAGAGGCTCGTGGCCACGCCGTCGCCGACGAGGATCGGCGACCTCGTCGAGTCGCGGCGGATGGTTCCGCGAAGCAGCGAAGGCCCCTCGATCGAGGTCACCTCGACGACCCCCTTGCGGTCTCCCGCCTGCGGCCGGTCGTTGTCATCGGCTGTGAAGACGTGAAGGATCATGCCGGGCCTGATGCCGCGGCTCGATGCGCACGACATGAGCACGCTCCGCTCACGCTCGTCCACCGAAAGCACGCGGCCGTCGAAGCCGTCGATCCGGTCGTCCTTGGGCGTGGCGGCGAGCACCTGCTCCTGGAGGCCGCGGTCGGCGACGCGGAGCGAGGCCAGGATCCGATTTTGCTCGTCGATCACCTTCGCCCGGTCGCGGAGTTCGGCGTAGATGAGGTCGAGCCTGTCCTCGGCGGTCTCCTTGGCCTTGAAATCCTTTTGGCGGTTGGCGGCGAGATACTGGCCCCCGTTGGCGATCTCGGCAACCAGCAACCCGAGCCGGTCGGCCCTGGTTTCGGCAGCGCTCTTCGCCTGGAGCAGTTCTGTCTGCTTCTGCTCGTGGTTCTTCCACTGCTCGTCGAAGGCCTGCTTCGACTTCTCCTGCTCATCGCGGATTTGCTGAACCCGTTTTTCAGATTCGTCCTTCGCCGCCGTCGCCTGGCTTCGGGCGTCATCGGCGTCTTTGGACGCCTGCTTGCTCTTGTCATCCGACGTCTTGACCTCGCCGTCCTTGCGGCGGAACTCGTTGCGAAGCCAGGCTACGAGCTGGCCGTACGACCTGGTGTCTCCGCGAAATCCGGCGAAGTCTGTGGCGAACAGATTGTTGAGGTTGGTCTCGATGTCGCCGAGCGGTTCATCGTTCGTCGAGCCGATGAACTTGCGAAGTTCCTCGTTCTCAGCCCGCGATGCGAGCAGTTCCTCCTGCTTGTCGGCCAACGCCTACTCGGCCACCTGCGATTTAGCCTGTTCGTCTGTTCGCTGCTTGAAGAACAGGTAGCTTGTGATCGTGAGAATGAACGTCAACAGCGCGAACACGATCAGCGCGATGGTCAAGAGGGAGACTTTGGGGTTCGTCGTCGCCATGCAACACGTCCTTTACGGAACGGCATCCGAGGGGGCAATCGTCGCTGTCGGCCCCGCCGAATCACACCCT
>CAJBSQ010000610.1 GCA_903958265.1 uncultured Planctomycetaceae bacterium | reverse complement strand
GGTACTGGTGGATGGACGGCAGGAATCGCCACGACCCGAGAAGAGACTCGCAAGGTGCCTACTGCGACTCCCTGCCACGATTCCTGACGTCGCTTGGTACGTCACCCCAACAAATCCTTGCCAGCGTTGAGCATGGTCGACTTTCAGTCCGGCTGTGCGGGTTCCGCCCGCCCCGCGGCCGACCGCGGCGACGACGTGACCGCGTCATCGGCGGCGGCGGTGGGCTCCCGCGACCGCGGCGGCTCCGGCAGCCGCCACGAGTGCGGCCCACGATGCCGGCTCCGGCACGGCGACCGCTCCCTGCACCGAGAAGCTGCCCCGGTTGTTGTCGTAGTAGTCCGGAGCGCCGACGAAGTAGCCACCGTCGACGATGCCCAGGTAGAAGTGCGTGGCCCCGTCGGGCACCATGAACGCCTGCGCGGTGCCCGAGCCCGTCCCGGTGAGTCCGTCGCCAATGTAGAACGACTGGTTCAGCAGGGGCGAAAGCTGCGTGAACGAGGTGCCCAGGGGACTGCCGCCGAAGCTGCTGCTGAAGTTGAGGATCGCGGGGGCCGGCGCCTGCGGCACGCTCCCGGACGTGAACACGCCCGACAGAAACATCACCCGCCGGGCGGCCGGGTTCGATTCGTAGAGCAGCAGCCCCGACACTCCGCCGGAACTGGCCATGTCCATATAGAAGGTGGTGGGAGCGTTGGCGGCCGACGGGGGCAGCAGTCCGGGCGTACCCGACGTCGTCAGGTAGTTGTTGGGCCAGTTGGCATCCTGGTAGTTCACTGCACCACCATCAGGACCGTTGTACTGGCCAAGGTAGGTCGGCGAAGCATCGACGTCGTTGTACGACACGGACCCCGTCACGGTCGCGAAGGTGAGCACGCGGCCGGTTCCCGGGGTGAGCACGACCGCCGGCGGCAGGGTGCCACCGCCGAGCAGCGGCAGGGATGTCTGGCCGACGGCGTAGAGATTGGACGTGGATTCAACGGACAGCGTGAACGACTGCGCGAGTGCCGCGCTGCCCGACAACGCCATCAGCATGCCGGTGAAAAGTTGGCGGACGTGAGGGAAGATCGATGACATGGTCATGCTCCTGGGTGGGGCTCAACAGGCTAGCCGCCTCGCGCTGCCCTGTCGACGGCGAGTCGCTTCGCGAACCGAAAAGCGGGCGAAGGGACTCGAACCCTCGACAGCCAGCGTGGGAAGCGGCGAACCCGTAGTTCGAAGTCCATCAAACAAACGAGTAGCAGACTGCCACGAGACGCGCCCGGCCGCCGGAAACCCAGCGGCTAAGCCTTGGGGCCTACTCCGCGGGGCACGGTTTATCGCGACGTCCCGATGGGAGCCCCATATCGGCAACCGTTTTATCTATGAGGCCTGCAGCCGCCTTACCGTCATCACCTCGTCGGCGGCCAGCGGTTCGATGGCCGACTCAGGAACGGTCACCGTCGCGATCGAATCGCCCAACGCGTTGAACACTTCGAGCACACAGCCGCGTTCGCCTCCCGCAGGATGCTCTACATAATCGACGAGATACGCGACGTCACCGGCACGCAGCCAGTGCCCCTTCACGTCCTGCCGCAAGGCGACGCGATGAAAGATTTGTGTCTCCATGGTCATTCACTCCATTGGGAGGGCCAACGAAGGCAATCACCTAGCTGCCCGCCCCGCCCGCTCCACGCCCGACACAGGAGGCCGTGAGTTCGACCGATGCCGCCGCGGTCGCCGGCCTCGTTGTACCAACTGGTGTACCAACCTCAGGGAAGAGGGGGACTATGGAGGGCACCGCAGGCCATCTGGCGAAAAATCCGCCCTCGCAAAGAAGCCGACAATCTCCCGCGTTTCCCGCGTGATTCCGGCAAAAGAAGAAAAGCGGGCGAAGGGACTCGAACCCTCGACATCCAGCTTGGGAAGCTAGCGCTCTACCAACTGAGCTACGCCCGCGATTTTGGCGAGTGTAGCACACGCGACAACCGTTGCGCGGCGGATCGGGCTCGGGCCGCGTAGAATCGTGGGCACCGGCGAGCGAAGACGCCGGCCAACGCCCTCCGGATCGGCGTCGCCCGACCGCAGGCATCCCTGGAGATTGATTCGCGATGGCACCGTCTGACGCCGTCCCCGCCGGTCCTCGATCACGCAGTTTCGTGTGGCCCATCCTCCGTTGGCTGGCCGCCAGCGTGGTGGTCGCGGCACTTGGCGCGATGCTGGTTCTCCCGCGAGTGATCGGCACGCCAGAACGCGTCACCCGCCTCGCCGCCACCGCCCTGCCCGAGCTCCTGGCCGACGTGAAGCCGGCCCGCGTGCAGCTCGGCTGGTTTGGTCCGATCGTGCTGGAAGATGTGCAGATCGTACCGCGGAACGGTGATAAAACGCCGCTCGCTATTCGGCGAATCGAGGTGTCACATGGCCTCGGTGGCATCCTGATGACCCTCGGCGACCTCGGCCGCGTGCGGGTGGAAGGCCTCGAGGCCGATGTCTCCTTCGACCGCGAGCACCGCTCGAACATCGACGCCATCCTGCCTCCCGACGAAGCCGACGCCGGCGTGGTCGGCAGTGGGCCACGCCGGGCAGTGGTGCGGGTGCGTCTCGAGATCGAAGACGCTGTCGTGAAGATCAGCGGGCCATGGACCGCCGACCCGTGGGTCAGCGATCCGATCGACGTGCGGGCCACGCTTGCCAACGGGGCCGACGGCTACGCCGAATGGACCGTCGAACCGGTGCAGCTGCTGACCCAGGCCGAACTGGAGCAGCCGGTGGCCCACGAAGTGCTCGCGTACATCGTGCCGGTGTTCGCCGATGCCGCCCGCACGAGCGGCCGATTCTCGCTGCGGCTCGATGGCGGGCGATTTCCGGTCGGGAGGCCGGAACAGGCCGAACTCGCCGGAGTTCTGGGATTACACGAGGTCGTGCTCGGACCGGGCCCGCTCGTGCAGAACATGTTTCAATCGCTGCCGATGAAGCTTCCGCCACCCCCCACGATTCGAGTGGCCGAGGAATCCCACGTCGAGTTCCACCTCGCCGAACGCCGGATGTGGCACAAGGGGTTGGAGTTTGGTGTCCCCCTGAAAAAGCCAGGGCAGCGGCTTGACGTCCGGTCGGAGGGCTCGGTGGGGCTGGCCGACCGGTCGCTCAATCTGAAGCTGTCGCTCCCCATCCCTGCCGACCTGCCGCAGGACCGTCCGCTCGTGGCGGCGCTCGCCGGCAAGCAGATCTCGCTCGGTGTCGGCGGCGTGCTGGGCGAGCCCCAGGTGATCTTCGACGGTTCGATCAAGGCGGCGGCCGGGCAGGTGCTCGTCGATTTCATCGATCGGCTTCGGGACGGGCCTCGGCCCCCACTGCCAGTGGAGGCGGCTCAGCAGCCGGCGGCGGTGCCACCGCCGCCGCGACCGGCGTGGGCACCACCGGGCCCGTTCCCCACCACCAGCGGCACGGCAGCCGACGGTCAGGTGCAGGCCGATGCTCCTACGGCCATGCCGGTTGAGCCTGATGACGCCGACGCCCCGATGGTGAACCGAGACAAGGCCGCTCAGGCTGTCGGCGATGCTGCCCGCAAGGCCGGCGCCGACCCGAACACCACCGACGCCATCGTCGACCTGGTGGGCGGTGTGCTTGGGGAAGTCGCGAAACGAAGGGCCGAACGGCGGGCCTCAGAAGCTGCGAACCCCGATCAGGTGCAACCGCCGCCGCGCCGCGGCCGGTTGCTGCAACGGCGGGGCCTGCCACCAGCAGCAACGCCGGCGCCGTAACGTCCCTGCGGCTGTGGCGGAGATGCTCGGCAGGTAAGAAACCTGCGGCTACGATTCGGCAACCGTCCTCGTAGGTGCAGGTTTTCCTACCTGCACTGCACGCATGGCGCTGGTGCCC
>CAJBSQ010000609.1 GCA_903958265.1 uncultured Planctomycetaceae bacterium | reverse complement strand
GCCTTGCCGATGCCGACGATCTTCCCGTCCTTGACGCCGACGTCGGCCTTCACCACGCCGATCGTGGGATCGATGATCGTGGCGTTGGTGATCACGAGGTCGAGGGCGCCGGCGGCGCTCGTCAGCTGGTTGTCGAGGCCCATGCCGTCGCGGAGCGTCTTGCCGCCACCGTAGACGGCCTCGTCGCCGTAGGTGCGGAGGTCGCGTTCGATCTCGACGTAGAGTTCGGTGTCGCCGAGCCGGATCTTGTCGCCCACGGTCGGGCCAAACAGGTCGACGTATTGCTTGCGGGAGATCTTCGACATGGTGGTGTCCTGACGGTGGAACGTGCGGGGGCGGCTACTGCTGTGCCGGCGGCAGGGACTGGAAACCGAGCTCCTCGGCCAGCTTCACGGCCTTGGTGAAGTTGGGGCGGTAGTCGGGCGTAGGGCCGCGACCGACCCAGCCGTCGACGAGGTTGGAGAAGCCGTAGGCATATCGCTTGCCGGCGAAGGGCACGAGCGTGACCTCCTTCTCGTCACCCGGCTCGAAGCGGATCGCCGTGGTGGCGGGGATGTCGAGCCGCATGCCGAAGGTGGCCGGGCGGTCGAAGGCGAGGGCCCGGTTCACCTCGAAGAAGTGGTAGTGCGAGGCCACCTGGATCGGCCGGTCGCCGGTGTTGCGAACCTTGAGGGTGACGGTGGGGCGGCCGGCATTGATCTCGATGTCGCCCGGAGCGAGCACCACGCCGCCGACGGGAACCGCCTCGTGGGGTTCGGCCTGCGGGGCGGCGTGCTTGTGCCGCTGCCAGTCGTCGGCGGGTAGTGCGGTGTCAGCCATGGTGGAGGTGTCCTCAGCGAATGGGTTGGTGGACCGTGATCAGGCGGCTGCCGTCGGTAAACACGGCCTCCAGTTGCACGAACGGGATCATGTCGGCCACGCCCTCCATGACGTCGGCCTTGGTGAGCACGTCGGAGGCGGTCTTCATCACCTCCTCGACGGTCTTGCCCTCCCGGGCTCCGTCCATGGCGGCGGCGCAGATCACGGCCATCGACTCGGGATGGTTGAGTTTGATGCCCTTGGCTTTGCGCTTGAGCGACACGTCGGCCATCGCGTAGATGAAGACTTTTTCCATTTCGCGGGGTGTCAGATGCATGCGGAGGTTCCTCGGTCGAGCGCCAGGATCGCGAGCACGATCCAGGCGGCCATGATAAAGGGAGCGGTGAGTGCGGGAAAACCAAGGCCCGCAGGAAAGAACTCGACGAGCGGCACGCTGGCCGCGGCCGCCACGATCACGGCCAGCCACGAGGGGCGGGCGAGCCAGCCGGCGATCGCGGCCAGGGCGGCGTTGTATCCGTAGAGGCCGAGGTCGAGTTGGGCCTGGGGATCGTGGTGGTAGGCCGCCACGAGCGTGCCGAGCGATGCCCCCACGACGGCGACGAGGGCGTGCCGCCACGAGCCGATCGCGAGGCCTGCCAGGAAGCAGGCTCCCGTCGCCACGTTGGCACCGAACATGACCTCGGCGATCCCGTCGGCCACCTGGGCGGCAAACCGCTCCCACCGGGGGCGGGCGTCGACGGCAGTGGTGGGTTCCGGCGGGGCCTCTGGCTGGCGGTCACCGAGGCCACCCGCGATGAACAGCAGGCCCCAGGCCGTGAGCACGAAGGCGGTGGTGTAGGTAGGGAAGGGAACCACGCGGCGGAGCAGCCACGTGAGCGGCACGGAGACGGAGGCCCCGGCCAGGGCGAGCCCCCAGGTGAGCGGCGTGAAGTCGAGGAAGGAGAGGGCGGCCGCCCCAACGAGTGCCGCGTTGTAGCCGTAGAGGCCGTCGAGAATCTCACCGCGATCCAATCGAAGCAGCAGGGCGACGAGCGGCCCGATGACCGCGCCGGCAGCGGCCCCGACGGCGACCCACGGCGACGCGATCGCCATGCCCGCGAGGAACAGTAATCCGGTGAACTCGTTCCGCTGGAACATCACCTGGCCCAGGCCACGGAGAATCCCGCGACCGAGAACTTCGGGATGCAGCGGGCCGGTGCCGGTCGTCGTGTCCGTCATGGGCGTCGCTCGCGAAACCTTGGCGGACGCACGTCACGCGTTTGCGTCTCCCCGGGGACGCGACTATATCAGATGACTGCCTCCGGCTGCCCCGATCGGGCTGACTGCCGTGGCTCCACGTTTGACCCACGAAGAGATCCCCATGCATCGCACGCCGGACGAAACCCCCGCCGCCCCGCAGGGCCTGCTCCTCGTGGAGCGGGTGCTTGGCAATCGCCATGATGCGGCCTGGGCAACGCGACTGGAGCGGGTGACGGTCGACCACCTTCGGCTCGATCAGTGGCAGGCCCAAAAAAATCGGTTTCGCAAGACGACCGAGAGCGGCCTCGAGATTGCCGTGTCGCTCGACCGCGCCAGTCACCTCCACGACGGCGATGTGCTCGTCTGGGACGAGGCCGCCGGCCGGGTCGTCGTGGCCTCCATCACGCTCAATGACGTGCTGGTGGTGCGGCTGGCCGGCGTGCTCGGTGAACTGCCGGAGATCCTGGCCCGCACCTGCTTCGAACTCGGCCATGCTCTCGGCAACCAGCATTGGCCGGCCGTGGTGAAGGGGACTGACGTCTACGTGCCGCTGACGGTCGACCGGAAGGTGATGGCGTCGGTGATGAAGACGCATGCCTTCCAGGGGATCACGTACGAGTTTCTGCCCGGCACGGAAGTGATCCCCTACCTCCTGCCGCACGAGGCCCGGCGGCTCTTCGGTGGCGCCGACGCGACGCCCCACTCGCATCTCCCCCCGCACGTGCATGGCGACGGCGGCCATTCCGACGACCACCAGCATGGCCACGGCCACCACCATCACTAGTTCGGGCGGCCCGGATGGAGCCGGTGTGCTCGATCTGCTTCGGCTCCTGCAGTTCGGTGACTCCGTCCTGCCGGTGGGGGCGTTTTCATTTTCGGCCGGCCTGGAGTCGGCAGTGCAGCAGGGGGTGGTTCGCGATCCGGCCACGCTCCAGGGTTTTGTGCAGGCGGCCGTGCGGCAGGCCGCGACGGGTGACGGCATCGCGCTGCTCCACGCGCACCGGGCCGCGGCTGCAGGTGACGCAGCCGGCGTGCTCAAGATCGACCAGGCGGTCTTCAACCGCAGGCTCAACGAGGAGATGCGGACGATGACGGTCCGCATGGGCCGCAAACTCGCCGAACTCTGCGAGCACGTCCGCCCGGGCGAGGGGATGCGGGAGTGGCTCGCTGCGATCAAGGCCGCCGCGACGCCGGGCACGTATCCCGTGGCCCAGGCGATCGCCTTCGCGGGCCTCGGCCTTCCGGAGCGAGATGCCTTTGCGGCCCATCAGTACGGCGTGGCCTCGATGCTCGTCGGAGCGGCCGTGCGGCTGATGCGGATGAACTACCTCGACGCCCAGGCGGTGCTGTTTGCGGCGAGTGCGGTGGCAGCGGACGATTATGCGGCAGCGGCTGACACGACGCTCGACGACATGGCGACGTTTGCCCCGGTGATGGAGGTGCTCTCGGGCATCCACCTGCGATCCACCGTCCGCCTGTTCATGAGCTGACTCGGCCGTGGTACAACCATTCCAGGAATCAAACGAATGAAAAAAATCAGTCGGATCGGCATCGGCGGCCCGGTGGGCTCCGGGAAAACGGCCATCATCGAGGCGATCACCCCAATCCTCGTGGGGATGGGGGTGAAGATTCTGGTGATCACCAACGACGTGGTCACCACCGAGGATGCCAAGCACGTGCAGCGGACGCTCAAGGGCATCCTGCTCGAAGAGCGGATCCTCGGAGTCGAGACCGGCGCCTGCCCCCACACCGCCGTCCGCGAAGATCCCAGCATGAATCTCGCCGCCGTCGAGGACATGGAGGCCCGGTTTCCGGATACCGATCTCGTGCTGATCGAGAGCGGCGGCGACAATCTCACGCTGACCTTCTCTCCGGCTCTCGTCGACTTCTTCATCTACGTGATCGATGTCGCCGCCGGCGACAAGATCCCGCGGAAGAATGGTCCGGGGATCACCCAGTCTGACATCCTCGTGATCAACAAGACCGACCTCGCCCCCTACGTGGGCGCGAGCCTGCAGGTGATGGATGACGACTCGCGGCTGATGCGGGGCGGGAAGCCGTTTCTGTTCACCAACTGCAAGACGGGCGAGGGTATCCCGGAACTCTCGGAAATGATCCGCCAGCAGGTGCTGTTTGACTTCGATGTCGCGGGTTCGCCGGCATGATCGGGCCCGACGCCCCGTTTGCCGGTCCGGTGCCGCGGGAACTCGCCGCGTATCAGGATGAGCCCAAGCAACTCGCAACCGGCTCGCCCGGCAAGAACGGCTACCTCCGCATGGGCTTCGAGCGGCGCGGAGGCAAGACGGTGCTCGCCGACCTCGAGCGGCGGGCCCCGCTGCTCGTGCAGCAGGCGCTCTACTGGGACGAGGGCATGCCCGAGCTGCCCTGCGTGTTCATGATCTCCAATGCCGGCGGCGTGCTGCAGGGCGATCGCAACACCGTCGCGATCCGCCTCGGCCCCGACGCCTCTGCTCACGTGACCACGCAGTCGGCCACGAAGATCCACGAGATGGATGCCAATCATGCGGCCCAGCGGCAGGAGATCGTGCTGGAGGAGCGGGCGTATCTCGAATACCTGCCCGACCAGACGATCCCGCACCGGCACTCGCGATACCGCACCGACACCCGGCTCGTGGTGCATCCGACCGCCACGCTGCTCTACGGCGAGGTCTTGATGGCGGGGCGGAAGTACTACCGCGACGGCGAGCGGTATGCCTACGACGTGTTCTCCTCGCGGGTGGCGGCCTCCCGCCCCGAGGGGCGGGAGCTGTTCGTGGAGAAGTTCGTGATCGAGCCGGCGCGGAGTGACGTGGGGCTGGTGGGGGTGATGGGGGAGTGGGACGTGTTCGGCAACGTGCTGCTGCTCGCTCCGAAGGAACACGTGGATGCGATCGCGCCGCAGCTCCCGTCCGGGATGGACCAGAGCGGTGGCTGGGCCGCCTCGGCGAGCCGGCTGCCCAACAGCGCGGGGCTCGTGTTCAAGGTGCTGGGCATGGAGTACGAGCCGGTCCGCGACGTGATCCGGCGGATGTGGGCCGTGGTGCGGCGCGAGATCGCCGGCCGTGAGGTTCCCAAGCAGTTCGCATGGCGGTAGGCCGGGGCCAGGTTGCCGTGGTTATCTTGCCCAACCCGCCTGGGCCGGTGCTTGTCGGAAGCAATCGCACCTGGGGCCGTCCCGCGGCCTTGGCGATGTGCGCAGGTGGGCGAAACCGTGCCGGTCAGGCTGGGGTTTTGCGCGGATTGTGCCGATTTTTCTAAATGTGAGCCGCTTTCTCCCCGACCGATCGCTGCTTCGAGTGCTGGTTGTGGCCGCCGTCGTGGCTGCGATCGGAGGTCGTGCGCGCGGGCAGGCCATCGAGCGGCCGCCTGACGGGATGCAGACGGAACTCGCCGCTCAGGCACAGCGGATCGAGCGGCTCCAGCAGGAGGTCGCGGAGGTGAATGCCCTGCGCGACGAGGTGGCAGAACTCCGCTCGCGGCTCGACGCCTCTCAGGCCGTGGAGGAGGCGGCATACGTGCCGTGGCTCGAGGCCG
>CAJBSQ010000608.1 GCA_903958265.1 uncultured Planctomycetaceae bacterium | reverse complement strand
TGGCGCCTAGGTGCGCGTCTCCTACGACCTCTCGACCACGCGTCTGCATGCCAAGGCGTGGCTGTTCCACCGGCCGTCCGGCTACTCGACCGCCTACATCGGGTCGTCCAACCTGACGCACTCCGCGCAGGTCACGGGACTCGAGTGGAACGTCCGTGTGTCGGGGGCGCGCAACCCTGACGTGGTCGACAAGGTCCGTGCCGTGTTCGACTCCTACTGGGAGTCCTCGGACTTCGTGCCGTACGACCCCGACGAGTTTGACCTGCACATGGCGCTTGTGGCGCCGACGGGCCCGGAGATCCTCCTGAGCCCGGTCGCGGTGACACCGTTGCCGTTCCAGGCGCGGCTGCTCGAGCAGCTCGCACTGTCCCGGCGGCGGGGCAACCACCGCAACCTGTTGGTGTCGGCCACCGGGACCGGCAAGACGGTGATGTCGGCGCTGGACTACGCACGGCTACGCAACGAGCTGCCGCGGGGACGGTTGCTTTTCGTCGCCCACCGGGCCGAGATCCTGGACCAGTCGCACGTGTTTGTCGGCGGGGCCACGCACTGTGTTGAGGTGCAGCCCGCGGTGGCGGCGGCCCCGAGGTACGCAACGCCCGCCCCCGTCGCCGCACCGACCCCCGCGCCCGTGGCAGCGCCCGTGCCGGTCGCAGCGCCAGTCCCCGTCGCGGCGCCTGTCCCGGTCGCAGCGCCCGCGGCCATCGCGGCCGCTGCCGTGCCGCCGCTGGCGGCGACGCCCTCCATGGCGGTCGCACCGACACCGGTGCCCATGCCCAGTGCCACCACGACCATCACCATGCCGGCATCTCCAGCGCTCGAACTCGATCTCCAAGGCCCGGCCGAGGCCCTCTCCGACGCCGTCGTGGAATACGTCGCTGTCGTCAAAAACAAGGGAGCCGGCACCGCGCCGCCCACCACGCTCGAGTTTGCCTGGGATGAGCACCTCACGCCGCTCGAGGCCTCCGACGGCTACAACCTCGTGGCGTCGAAGGTGTCGTGGAACCTGCCGGCGCTCGAGCCCGGCGGACAGCTCAAGCGGCAGATCAATCTCCGGGCCAAGGCGCCCGCCGGTGCCTACCGCGATTCGCCCGCCACCCGGTCGTGTGTGCGGGCGGTGCTGGGCGGGTTCGGCGGCGGTGCGATGGTGGCCGACGAGGCCTGCGCGATGATCAGTTCCACGATGCCCCGACCGCGGATCCGCACTCCCTCCGAGGTTGGCCTGAAGATGTCGCTCGCCGACCTCGACGACCCGGTTCGTCCTGGCGACTCCACCACGCTGGTCTGCACCGTCACCAACGGTGGCACCGAGCCCACTGGCCGGCTCGACCTGATCGTGATTCTGCCCGACCAGGCCCGGCTTGATTCCGAACGGACGGCAGCCCGCCTGCGGATCGACGATTCCCGGGTCTCGTTCGACCCCCTCCAGCCGATCGCCCCGGGCGGACAGCGGTCGTTCGAGATCACCTACCGGCTGCCGATGGGCGGCACCGGCCGGGCCTCGGCGATCCTCTCGAGCGCCGAACTCGACGGCACGGTCGAGCGAACCTGCCAGACGAGCTTCCTCGAGTAGGTGCCGGTTGGTACCGGCACGACCGGCCAGCGTGCATCGCAGGTAGGAAACCTGCGGCTACGGGACCGGCGACGTGCTGGTGACCGCGTTCG
>CAJBSQ010000607.1 GCA_903958265.1 uncultured Planctomycetaceae bacterium | reverse complement strand
GTCGACGTTCACCTTGCCGACCTTGAACGTGCCGGCGTTTTCGGCGGCCAGTTCTTCGATGACCGGGCCGATCATGCGGCAGGGGCCGCACCACGGAGCCCAGAAATCGACGAGCACGGGCACGGCGGAGCGGAGCACGTCGCTCTGGAAGTTGTCATCGGTGAACTCAAGGGCGTTTCCCATCGTCGGCGTCGGCTCCTGTCGTTTTTCCGGCGGCTGGTTTCGCGATACGATCCGTATCCGAGGTCCAGGCAGTCTCGACCGTTTCGAGAACTGCGGCCGCAAAGTATAGCGGCCTCACACCATTCCGTCCGGTCGGCGTCGGACCGTGCCCCCGCGAGGAGAAAAACATGCCCCCTGACGTCGGATTCCCTGGAAACGAGGCCGGAACGCGGTGCTGGCGGGTGCGGCGGGCGGACGACGGCGGGGTCGTCGCCGGGGTTGAGCCACTCGGCTGGGATCCCGCGGCGGTTGCGGCTGACGAGGTCGTGATCCGTGTCGAGGCGGCGGGCTTCAACTACAAGGATGCTCTGGCTGCCACGGGGCATCCCGGCGTGATGCGGGTCTCGCCGCTGGTGCCCGGGATCGATGCGGCGGGCCGCGTCGTCGGCGGGGGCGGTCTGGCCAGTGGCACGGCCGTGGTGGTCACCGGGAACGGCCTGGGCGAAACCCGGGATGGCGGCTTCGCCGGCTTCGTGCGGGTGCCGGCAGCTGCCGTGATTCCGCGGCCGGCGACGCTCTCCACCGAGGCCGCGATGGCATGCGGCACCGCCGGCCTCACGGCCCTGATCGCCTGCGACCGGCTGGCCATGCTCGTGGACGGCCGCCATGCGCGGCCCGACGAGGAATGGCTCGTCACCGGAGCCAGCGGCGGCGTGGGGATGATGGCAGTGGCGGTGCTGGCGGCAGCCGGGCATCGCGTCGTGGCCTGCTCTCGCAAGGTGTCGGCCGTGGTCACCGTGACGTCGCTGGGGGCCGCTGCGGTGGTGCGGCCGGATGAGATCATCGATCCCACGCCGAAGTCGCTCGTGAAGGGCCGCTGGGCTGGCGTCGTCGACACCGTGGGCGGGCCGCTCCTGGCCGACGTGCTGCGGGCCGTCCGTCCGGGCGGTGCCGTCGCCGCCATCGGCATGGCCGGAGGTGCTGACCTGCTCACGTCGGTGCATCCATTCATCCTCCGCGGCGTGACGCTCGCCGGGATTGATGCCGCCTCGATCCCGACGCAGGCCGAGCGGGCCGCGCTCTGGGATCGGCTGGCCGACCTCTGGCCGCGTGTGGCGGCGGCGTTTCCGGTGACGCGGCTCGCGCTCGACGACGTGGGAGGCTGGGCCCAGCGGATGCTCGCCAGTGAGACCATGGGCCGTGGCATCGTGATTCCGGAGTGAGCCGATGTCGCGGCATGCGATCCATCTGGGAACGGCCTGGGAGCCGCCGACGGCGGCGGCGATGCGGTGGCTGCGTTGCTTCGGTCGGCCGACCGGGATCGAGCCTGGTGATCGGGTGGTGCTCGTCTGCCAGGGCGCGGCGATGCCGGCGGCCTGGCAGGATGCGACGCTCAATGACGGTCCGCTGGCATGGCACGCTGCCGCCGACGGAGGGCTGGAGTGCGACGTG
>CAJBSQ010000606.1 GCA_903958265.1 uncultured Planctomycetaceae bacterium | reverse complement strand
GCTCCGCGAGGAATGGGTGCTCTTCACCGCGCATCGTGGTGGGCGGCCCTGGCTCGGCGAGGTGAAGGCTCCGGCCGATCCCGACGTGCCCGCCTACGATCCGACCTGCGCCCTCTGCCCGGGAAACCGCCGGCTCCGTGGCGAGAACCCCGCCTACAGCGGCACTCATTGGTTCACCAACGACCTTCCCTGCTTCGGTCCGCACGCGCCCCAGCCCGTCGAGAGCGATGACCTCTATCGCGTTCGTCCTGCGGGCGGAACTGCCGAGGTGGTCTGCTACCACCCCGACCACGGCCGCACGATGGCCGATCTCTCCATCGACGAGGCCACCGCCGTGGTGGCCTTATGGGCGGAGCGATCGGCGGCACTCGCCGCCCGTCCCGAGGTCGCCCATGTGCTGATCTTCGAAAACAAGGGCACGCTCGTCGGCACGTCCAACCCGCATCCGCATTGCCAGATCTACGCGGGTGGCCTGATCTACGCCCACACTGCCCGCGAGGTCGAGAGCGGTCGCCGGCACTTCGCCCACACCGGACGATTTCTCGGGCAGGCCGTGCTTGCCCGCGAGGTGGCCGGAGGCCGGATGGTGTGCGAGAACGAGGGCTTCGTCGCGTGCGTGCCGTGGTTCGCCCGGTATGCCTACGAGGTGCTGATTCTCCCCCGCCGTCAGGTCACCGCGCTCGTCGATCTCTCCGACGACGAGCGGCGGCAGCTCGCGGCGGTCATCCGGGATGTTGCGATCCGCTACGACAACCTCTGGCGGATGCCGATGCCCTACGTGATGGCAATCCACCAGGCTCCAACCGATGGCGGCGACCACGCGACCTTTCCATTTCATGTGGAGTTTCATCCGCCGCTCCGCACCCCCGATACCATGAAATACCTCGCCGGCCCCGAGATCGGCGGTGGTTCGATGACCAACGAATCGGATCCCGACGAGAAGGCGGCGGACCTGCGGGCCGCCGGCGGCCCCCACTACAGGACGCAGGCCGCGCGGCTGGCGACCTGCCCGTGAACGCCACCGCCCCCCACGATCGTCCGCGGCCGTCTGCGGAGGGAACGGCGCCGGGCCGGCTCGACGTGCTCGGCGGCGTGGCCGACTACAGCGGCAGCCTCGTGCTTCAGATGCCGATCGCGCTCACCACGACGGTCAGGATTACCGCACGCGAGGAGCCCGGCCTGTCGTTCGCGAGCGGGATCGAGCCGCCGGTGACGCTTCCCTGGCCGCCGGATGAGGTGCTGGAGCCCGCGGTGAGCGGCGAATCCGTCCGCGGCTGGCTCGACAGCCTCGGCGTGCCCCGATGGGTTCGCTACCCGCTGGGGTGCCTCGTGCTGTTTTGCGAGGCCTGGCGGTGGCGGCCGGCGGGTGGCCTGGCGTTTTCGATTCGCTCCGCCGTGCCGGCCTCGATGGGGGTCAGTAGCAGCGCGGCGCTCGAGGTCGCCACGCTCCGCGGGCTGGAAGTGCTCGCCGGGAAGTCTATCACGGGCACGGCGCTTGCGCGACTCGCGCAGCGGGCCGAAAACGAGATCGTGGGCGCCGCCTGCGGTCTGATGGATCAACTCGCCGTCGCTCACGGTCGCGTGGGCGAGCTACTCCCGATCCTCTGCCGGCCCGACGTGCTGCACGAGCGGGTTCGGCTCCCGGAAGGAGCGGTCGTCGTCGGCTGGCCGAGTGGCGTGCGGCACGCGGTGGCCGACTCGCCCTATGCCACCGCCCGCGCGGCGGCATTCATGGCCAGGCGCATCCTCGAACGCGAGCTCGACACGCGGCTGGGCTTTCTCAGCGAAATGGAGCCGGCCACACTCGCCGCCGTGAGCCACGACCAGCTGTCCGACGCGATCTCCGGCGACGCCTTCCTGTCGCGCTATGACTCGGTGGACGATCCCCAGTCACGGATCGACCGCACCCTCCGGTATCCGGTGCGGGCCGCCGCAACGTTTGCGATCGAGGAGAACGCCCGCTCAGCACTCGCCATGCACATCCTCCGTGATGCACGGCCTGCGAACCGTCGTGACGCGCTGGTGGCGGTTGGCGAGCTGCTGATGCGGTCGCATGCCGGCTATGGCGACATCGGGCTCGGCTGCGGGCAGACCGATGCCATGGTCGATGCGGTTCGCGAGTGCGGCGTCGAGCGCGGCTTCTACGGCGCGCGGGTGAGCGGCGGGGGAAGCGGCGGCACGGTCGTGGTGCTGGCCGAGGCGGCAGCGCTACCGCTGCTCGATGAACTCGTGGCTCGTGTGACGCCGAACCTCGGCAGCGGATTGCGCATCTTGCGGTAAACCCGTTGCGCTCTGACGCTCGCTCGCTTGCCAGCAGGCGCCGCCCCGGGGACACTGAAGCGGCTCGAGGCGGGGTGACGAGGCGTCATCGCACGACCGGGGCACGCCCTGTCGCCACGCAGTCATCCGTGTCGTCCATGCCCGTCATCAAAGCGCTGCTCTCGTCAACCCGAAAAGCCTCCTTCATGGTGAGACTGGTGGCCGTCGTGGCATTAGCCGGCGCACTCCCGGGCATGGCGGCGGAACGGTCGGGTGGTCATGCTGGCCTTGATGCCGGCGTTGATGCGAGGCTGGGTCCGCCGGTCACGGTCGATGGCGATCACCCGTTTGCACCGGTGGCGTCGGCCGCGGAGTGGCAGGGCCGCTCACGGCTCGTCCGCAGCCGCGTCGCCCTCGCCGCCGGACTCCTGCCCATGCCGGCTCGGCCGCCGGTGCAGGCCACGATCCACGGCCGGATCGCTCGTGAGGGCTACTCGATCGAGAAGGTGGCCTTCGAGTCATTTCCGGGGCATGTCGTCACCGGCAACCTCTATCGGCCGACCGGCACGTCGTCCAGGTCGGCACCGCAGCCTGGCGTGCTCTGTCCCTACGGTCACTGGCCGAATGGACGCTTCATCGACATGCCGGCCGATGACGTCCGGACGGAGATCGCGTCGGGAGCCGAACGGTTCGAGAACGGTGCCAGGAGCCCGTTGCAGGCGCGGTGCATCGGCCTCGTGCGGCTGGGCTGCGTGGTCCTCCACTACGACATGGTCGGCTTCGCCGATTCGATCCAGTGCCTGGGCCACCGGCATGGGTCCGCTGCCGACCTCGACGGTCGCGAGCCGGGCACCTGGGGCCTTGGCGGCTTCGAGGCCGCGGCCCGCTTGCAGAACTGGTTTGGTCTGCAGACCTTCAACAGTCTTCGGGCCCTCGACTTCCTCGCGGCGCTTCCCGACGTCGATCCCGGCCGTCTTGCCGTGACCGGCGCCAGCGGCGGTGCCACGCAGACGGTGGCGCTCGCCGCACTCGACGACCGCGTGCTGGCGGCCTTCGCCGCGTCGATGATCTCGACGTCGATGCAGGGAGGCTGCCCCTGCGAAAATGCTCCTTATCTCCGCCTCGGCCAGGGCAATATCGATCTGGCCGCCCTCGTGGCGCCGCGGGCGCTGGGCCTCACGGCGGCCAACGACTGGACCCGCGATCTGGAACGGCAAGGGTATCCCGATCTTCTCGGCCTCTACCGCATGCTCGATGCGGCCGAGATGTTCGAGGCCCACTTCGATATCCAGTTTGGCCACAACTACAACGCCGTGGCCCGGTCGCACTGCCTGCGGTTCATGGATCATCACCTCGGGCTCGGCACCGCGACTGCCGGCGAGGAGGCCGACTTCACGCTTTCATCGCGGGACGACCTCACCGTGTGGACCGCCGAACATCCGGCCCCGGAGGGGGACCGCGTGGGTGCGGCCCACGAGCGGCGGCTCTGCGCGGCATGGGCGAACGCGTCGGGCGTTGCGATCGGGCCGCTGCTCGATGCCACGGATCGCGCGGGCGTGGCGCGGGCCCAGGCCACGCTCGCACCGGCCTATGCGGCGATCTTCGGCCGCGGCGTGCCTGCGGCGGGCGAGGTCGCCGTCGAACTGGCGAGCACTCCTTCCATGAGCACCGGCTTCGACACGCTCGACCACCAGAGCGAGGTCGAACACGGCTGCGCGGTCCTTGAACAACGGGGCGAGCGGGTGGCGATGGTCCGAATGCAGCCCCGGAAGTGGAATGGCACCGTCGTGATCTGGCCGCATGCCCACGGCATCGCAGGTCAGGTGGCGGGCGACCCAACCGTCGCGGCTGCGGCGCTGCTCCGGGCGGGCCATGCCGTGGTCTTCGCCGACCTCTTCGGCCAGGCGGAACGTCGTCGCGATCCCGCATTCATCCTCAATCATCCTGGCGACCGCCCCGGCAACGCCGACTCGTTCGAGGAGAGCTGGCGGAGGGACTGCTCGTATGCCTACGGCTACAACGATTCGGCCTACGCTCGGCGGGTCCACGATCTCCTCACGCTCGTCGCGGCCGCCCGCGACGATCAGAAGCAGCCTGCGAAGCGGATCGTGCTCGTGGGCGAGCACGGCGCAGGCCACTGGGTGGCGGGCGCCGTCGCTGCCGCCTGCTCCACGCTCGATGGCCGCTGTGATCCGCCGATCGCCGCGGCCGTGATCGACGCCGCCGGATTCCGCTTCGACGCTCTGCCCGACGTCTGGCACGATGACTTCCTGCCCGGCGCGGTGAAGTATGGCGACCTCGGCGGGATGCTGGCGATGGCCGCGCCGCTGCCGCTGTGGCTCGCCGATTCCAACCCGGCGTTCGTCGCGCAGCTGTCGCGATTCACGGCGGCAGGTGGCGGACGTCTCGCGACTCCGACGAGCCTCACGCACTCCGGCGCTGCGCCACCGTGGCTCGTCTTTCTCGATGCCATCGCCGAATCCCCTGCCCCGCCCCCGGAGCCCTGATGCCATGCTGAGCACCGCCCGCAGCCTCACGGCCGGTCGGCTTTCGCGGACGCGAGCCGCCCCGAGCCACGACCCAGTCTGGCCGATCCTGCTTGCCATCCTGACCCTGTTCGTCGCAGCGGCCCCGGCCCACGCCGTGCACATCGTCCTCGTTGGCGACTCGACCGTCTCGGAGACCGACGGCTGGGGGCCGGGGTTCGCGACGTTCCTCGACCAAGACGTGAAGCTCTCGAATCAGGCCAAGAACGGCCAGAGTTCGTCGAGCTTCCTGCAGAAAGGCCTCTGGAAGGAGGCGCTGGCACTCGACGGCGACTATTATCTCATCCAGTTTGGCCACAACGACGAGCCCGGAAAGCCGGGCCGTTCGACCGAGCCCGACGAGTATCGCCGGCTACTGACTCGCTACGTGGACGAGGTGCGAGCCCAAGGGGGCGTGCCGGTGCTCGTAACGTCGTTGGTTCGACGGCAGTTCAACGATCCGGCCCAGCCGGGACGGCTGGGTTCCAGTCTCAACAGCCGGGCCGAAATCGTCCGCGAGATTGCCCGGTCGAAGAAGGTGCCGCTCGTGGAGCTGCACAACCGCAGTCTCGCCCTCTGCGAGCGGCTCGGTCCCGGGGGTTGCGATCTCCTGAGCCCGCGAACCGACGACGGCAAGGTCGATACCACGCATCTCAACGGGAATGGAGCCCGCGTGTTTGGCGAACTGGTCGCCGACGAGCTCCGCCGCGCCGTGCCGGAGCTTGAAGCGAAGATCACCGTGCAGCCGCCGCACGATGGCTCGCCGATCGACCCCGGCCTCGGCCATGCAGCCGTCGTTGTTC
>CAJBSQ010000605.1 GCA_903958265.1 uncultured Planctomycetaceae bacterium | reverse complement strand
GCAGAACTACACGGGCGGCAATGCCTGGCAGATCCCGCTCCATCCCGTGCGTGCAGCGGAGCCGGCGTCGACGAAAAACCGGTTCCTGCGCGGCGCGATCGCGCTGGCCGTCAACGGGATTCCGATCTTCAATCCGCTCAACAACCGGGGTGAAGATGCGCTCGCGATCGGAGAACTCGACGATTACGGCGGCCACTGCGGGCGGGCCGACGACTACCACTACCACGTGGCGCCCATGCACCTCGAGAAGGTCGTTGGCAAGGGGATGCCGATCGCCTATGCGCTCGACGGCTATCCCGTGTATGGCTCGACCGAACCCGACGGCTCGCCGATGAAGATACTCGACGCGCTCGGGGGGCACGACGACGGCGACGGTGGCTACCACTATCACGCCATAAAGGAATATCCGTATCTGATTGGTGGCTTCCGTGGCCAAGTGGTCGAGCGGGATGGGCAGGTCGATCCACAGCCTCGGGCGCAACCCGTCCGCGAGGCGCTGGGGCCGCTTCGCGGCGCAACGATCGTGGACTTCGAAGCACCTGCGGCCGACACGCGGAAGGTCGTCTACGAGGTGAGCGGTCGGAAGGGCTCCATCGAATACACGGTGGCCAAGGACGGCTCCGCGCGGTTCACGTTCACCGATCCGTCGGGGCGCATCACGACCGAGAGTTACACGCCGCGGCAGCGGGGCCCTGGTGCCGGTCCTCCGCGGGAGGGTGGCGGTCCGCCGCGCCGTGGTGGTGGCCAGCAGCGGCCCGGCGAGCCTCCGCGCCGCCCCGGCCTTCCCCCGAGGCCGGGCGATCGGCCGCCTCCGCGTGATGCGGGCGGCGGCGGACGGCGTTCGGAGCCGACGCGGCTGGCGGCCGCCAGCATCGAGGTGACGAGCCCGGCGTTCGGCCCCAACGAGCCGTTTCCGCTCGAGTTCACCTGCGATGGCGCCGGGATCTCGCCGCCGGTCGAGTGGCAGGCGGGCCCGGATGGCACCGAGTCGTATGCGCTTTCGCTCTGGCACGAAGCGCCGGACGGCGTGAAGTCGTATTGGGTGGTCTACGACATTCCGGCGAATGTCACGCAGCTGGCTAAAAACGCGCGGTCGATCGGCACGCTCGGTCTCAACGGCAAGCGGCGGGCGGAGTACGACCCGATGTGCTCAAAGGGCTCCGGCCTGAAGGAATATCACATCACCGTCTATGCGCTGTCGGCACGGCCGCAGTTGCGGCCCGAGGCCGCGACGCGGGAGGGGCTCCTCGAGGCAATCGCAAAGATCTCGTTGGCGGAGGGCACGCTGACGTATT
Source organism: uncultured Planctomycetaceae bacterium (assembly GCA_903958265.1). Taxonomy (GTDB): domain Bacteria; phylum Planctomycetota; class Planctomycetia; order Pirellulales; family UBA1268; genus QWPN01. Next base: position 1,710 of record CAJBSQ010000605.1, on the reverse strand, counting down.
CCTACGAACGGAAGGGCCAGCGATGAGGCTCGCCGTGGCAGAACCTGCTCGCCGCCCACAGCGAGTCAGAACTGGCGACCGAGGTCGTCACGCTTCCGGAAGCGCTCAAGACCCGCGGTTATGCCACCGCGTTTCTCGGCATGTGGAATCTCGGCCGCGGCCGGTCGGGCCCGCGCACGCCGGGTGGCCAGGGCTTCGACACCGTCGTGTTTCCCGAAACGATCGGGTTTGGCAAGGACGCGTATTTCGACGACAAGGGCAACTACCTCTCTGACCGTCTGGCCGACGAGACGCTCGCGTTCATAGAACGGAACCGCGGCCGTCCGTTCTTCGTCTACCTTGCCGACCCTGGCAAAAGCAGACAAACGCCGCCATCCCGCGTGAACCGAATCCGGCGTACGACCCCAAAGCCGACCGCCCCCGTGGCCGCCGCACGTAGGACAGGCTTCAGCGTGTCACTCTGTCCAAAAGACGACATCCTTCAGCTGTCACTCACTCTCCTTCCGCCTACCCATCACGCGGAAATGCCGAATCTCCAGGTGGCTGCGCACCGTACGAAATCCAAACCAGCCCGCCACCAAAGGCTCGGGGTCGCGAAACGAAAACACTTTTTCCCCGTCGCGTTAACGGAGAGCCCGGTCAATGGCACTTCCGCACCGGTCTTCCGGCTGATGAGCGACTCGTGAGCCTCGTGAGGAGCGGCCCGGGCGTCCGGAGCCGGTGCGGCCAGCGGGTCTGGCAGCCGGCCGGCGGGCCCGATTCCTTTGCGGGCATGCCTCGGCTGCCGAATGCCATTGCCCGGGGAATCAACGCCCCGCTCTCAGTCGCGGTGGTGAACGCCACCGGCGCGACCGCCGCCGGGCAGGTGTTCGCGGCCCTGGGCCCGCAGAACACGACGGCCAACATGATTCGGCGGCTGGCCTGGAGCAGCCTGGAGGCCTCGTAGAGCGGCACAGATGCCTTCCAGGCCCCGCCCGCCGGCCGGAACCGGTTCCCCGCAGGAGGCGGGTTGGTGCTCGGCTGAGTGAGCCTCACGCCCCGGCCGCGTCTGCTTGAGCGGGATTGGGAAAAAAGGGATGCGACTCATGTCCTGGCCGGAACGGATCGTGGCAGGCTCCAAGCCTGCCCCAGGTTCAACGCAGCAATCGTGCCAAACAGGAGTGGGCTGCGATCCTTTTTTCGCCACTCGGCCAGGCACTTGACAAAGCAGTATACGGCCGTACATACTCTTGGACATGCCCACCGCTGAAAAGCGTCGGCTCACCGCCGCCGAATATCTCGCGATCGAATCGACCAGCGAGATTCGCCACGAGTTTCTCGACGGCGAGATGTTTGCCATGAGCGGTGGCTCACTCTGGCACAACCTGATCAAAGACAACTTCGCCAGGGCTGTCGCCAACCGGCTCTCCGGTGGCACTTGCCGCGTGGTCACGAGCGACCAGCGGCTCAAGGTCGATGCGACGGGGCTCTACACCTACCCCGACGTGCTTGTCTTCTGCGGGCCGCCGGTGATGGAAGACGGTGTGCACCACACGCTCACCAATGCCAGCCTCGTGGCCGAGGTGCTCTCCAACTCGACAGAGAAGTACGACCGCGGCCTCAAGTTTAGCCACTATCGCCGGCTCGACACCCTGCAGGAATACCTGCTCATCGCCCAAGATCGGTTCTCGGTGGAGGTGTTTCAGCGGCAGGACGCCGGCAGCAGCAGCG
>CAJBSQ010000604.1 GCA_903958265.1 uncultured Planctomycetaceae bacterium | reverse complement strand
GGCTCCCGTCCCCGATTTCCGTGCGGCGAGGCAGCGACCCCCAAAGATCCATGTCCGCCGATGACGGTTCGCTCACGCCGAGCGGCGGACGTAGCCCGGATCGATCTTGGCGAGCTCTTCCTGCATCGCGGTCACGGTGCGGCGGATCTGGTCAGGGGTGTGCCGCGACGTGATGAAAAACCTGAGGCGGGCAGCGCTCTCCTCCACCGCCGGGTAGAGGATCGGCTGCACGTTGATGCCGCGGTTGAAGAGGTTTCGCGACAGCCGCAGGCTGTCCATCGAGTTGCCGAGGATGATCGGCACGATCGCCGACCCGCCCGAGGGGCCGGTGTTGAGCCCCGCCTCCTTGGCGAGTTGCAGGAACAGCCGCGCGTTGACATGCAACCGCTCCACCCGCTGCGGCTCCCGCTGCAACAGCCGCAGGGCCCCGAGCGCGGCGCCGGCCGCCGCGGGAGGCAAGCCGACGGAGTAGACGAAGCCTGGCACCGTGTACTTCAGCCAGCGGATGAGCGTTTTCGAGCCGGCGATGTAGCCGCCGCAGCTGCCGAGTGCCTTGGAGAGCGTGCCCATCCAGATGTCGACGTCTTCTGGATTCACGCCGAAGTGCTCGCCGATGCCGCGACCGCGGACACCCATCACGCCGATCGAGTGGGCCTCGTCGACCATCAGGAGCGCCTTGTGCCGCTTGGCCAGGCCGATGAACTTGGGCAACTCGGAGTAGTCGCCATCCATGCTGTAGATGCCTTCGATCACCACGAGCACGCGGCGGTACTGGCTCCGCATCTGGGCGAGCAGCTTCTCGGCAGCGTCGTAATCGTTGTGCGGAAACGGGCGGCGGCGGGCGCCGGAGAGCAACGCGCCCTGCAGCAGGCTGTTGTGGGCCAGCGCATCGTGGAGCACGAGGTCGCCCGGGCCGACCACGTGGCCGATCACCGTCTCATTGGTGGCGTGGCCTCCGACGAAGGTGACGGCATCCTGCGTGCCCACGAATCGGGCGATCTCGCGTTCGAGTTCCTGGTGGATCGTCTTCTCGCCCGACACGAGCCGGCTCGCCGACACGCTCGTGCCAAAGCGGTCGATCGCGCTCTTCGCGGCGGTGGCCACTTCGGGCTCGCCCGACATGCCGAGATAGTTGTAGGTGGCCCAGCTCATCAGTTCCCGGCCGCCGATCTGGGTGCGGTCGGTCGTCAGCCCCTCGTGGAGGGTGAAGTAGGGGTTTTCCAGGCCCGCGTCGCGGACCATCGCAAAGTTTTGCTCCAGCGCACGGACTTCCGGAAACTCCGCGATGTCCCAGACGTCACTGCCGATCTCGACATCCATCCGGACGGGCTGCTCGGAGCGTTCCTTCGCCGCCGCCGGCATGTGGTCGATGATCGCCTCGGTGACCTCCCGGCAGGTCTCGATCTGCGGCAGCACCTGCTCCGGGAACCGGGCACCGTAGGCCTCCTCGAGGCTGGCAACGATCTCCATCCGCTCCAGCGAGTCGAGGCCGAGCTCGACGATGTTGGTGTCGAGCGTGAGTTCGCCGGCCCGCTCCTTGGCGATGCTACGGACATGACTGAAGACCGTCTGCACGATGTCCTGTGGGAGTTCGCGATCAGGGCGGTGGGCCCGCGTCGCTTCACCCACAGGCCGCTGCCGCGCCAGTCGAGGCAGGCCTGAGCCGGCCGGGGCAGAAGGCGTTGCCTGAGCCTCCCAGCTGACGTACCGCTCGACGACGTCAAGCGTATTGTCGAGGAACTGCTGCTTGCAGGCGCGCCGCTGGATCTTGCCGCTGGAAGTCTTCGAGATGCTGTTGGGTCGGACGAGCACGATGGCCTCGACGGCAACCTCGTGCTCGCGGGCGATTTTGCTGCGGATCGCGTCGAAGGCCACGGCAAGATCCGCCGGCTCGCGCTTGCCCCGCTCGATCTCGGCGACCACCACCACGCGTTCGCGGTCATCGATGTCGACCGCAAACGCCGCCACCGAGCCCGCCCGGATGAGGCTGCTCGCCTCCTCGACGGAATGCTCCAAATCCTGTGGGTAGTGGTTGCGGCCGCGGATGATGATCAGATCCTTGAGCCGGCCGGTCACAAAGAGTTCACCCGAGTCGAAGAACCCGAGGTCGCCGGTGCGGAGGTAGGGTCCGACATTGGGCCGCCACTTGGCGACCGCCCGCGAATCGTCGTCGGGCTGGGCGAGCATGGCGCCGAAGGTCGCCTGCGATTCGTCGGGACGGTTCCAATAACCCTGCGCCACGCTGGGGCCACTCACCCAGATCTCACCCACGCGGCCCGGGGGCAACGGCTCGGCGGTCTGAGCATCGACGATCAGCACATCCTGGCCGTCGAGTTCGCGTCCGCTGCCGACGAGCCGCCGCGTTCCAGCGGCCTTCGCAGGCCGCGACTGAGCGGTGCCGGTCTCGATCGAGGCCGCATCAAACGAACGCGTCACGGGCGGCTCAAACTTCATGCCGCCGGTGACCAGCAGGGTGCTTTCGGCAAGGCCGTAGCACGGAAAGAAGGCCTCGCGGCGGAAGCCGCACGGGGCGAAGGCCTCACAAAACGCGTCGATCGTCTCGGCGCGGACAGGCTCGGCCCCGTTGAAGGCCAGCGACCAGCTGGAGAGGTCGAGCGTGGCCCGCTGCTCGGGCGTCGTCTTCCGCACGCAGAGTTCGTAGGCAAAGTTGGGGCCGCCACTGATCGTGGCCCGGTAGCGGGAGATCGCCTGCAGCCAGCGGAGCGGTTTCTGCAGGAATGCCACAGGCGACATGAGCACGTTGAACTTGCCACCGTAGAGCGGCACGAGGATGCCGCCGATCAGGCCCATGTCGTGGAAACTCGGCAGCCAGAACACGCTCGACTGGCTCCGCGTCACCTCAAACGCCTGCATGATCCGCAGCGAGTTGTGGAGCAGGTTCTCGTGCGAGAGCATCACTCCCTTGGGCGTGCCGGTGGAGCCGCTGGTGTATTGCAGGAAGGCGAGGGTGTCGCCGTCGATGTCGGGGCGGTTCCAGCGGTCGGCCCAGCTCGGCTCGAGTTCGCTGTCAACCTTCCAGACCAGATTTTCGAGGCTCGGTGCCGCTGCTCGCAGGGCGTCGAATCGATCGAGCACGTCGCGGGTGGTGAGCGCCACCGAGGCGTCGGCGTCGGCGGCGATGGCCTCGATCCGTTCAATCGAGCGGTTCTTGCGGGGAGGATACGCGGGCACCGCGATCGCGCCACCGTAGAGGCATCCCATGAAGGCGGCGATGAAATCGAGGCCTGAGGGATAGAGCAGCAGCACCCGCTTGCCGACCATGCCCCGGTCCATCAGCCATGCCCCCACCGCTCGGGCCTTCCGGTCGAGTTGGGCGTAGGTGATGTTGAGTTCTTCGTGTTCGCCGTCGACGAGGAAGGTGAAGCCGCGGTCGTGGGGCCGGTAGGCCGCCCGCTGCCGCAGGAGATCGACGATCGTGGGGGCGAATGACGCCTCGGTGATGGGATTCGGAATCACGCGCGGACGGCCTCCACCCTTGGTTTCCCTCTGCGACCCCGAGCCCAGGGGGCGGTCGCTGACCCGACTCTGGGATTTCGGCAGGACAACCCTAGGGCAACCAGAGTTTAGCCGTCCTGACCAGACAACCGGTAATTGCGGACAGGACAGCCGAACGGGGCTTTTCTCGGGGCCTGGGTCGCGCCCCTGCCGGCTGGGGACCCTGTGCGGCCACATCAGCGCCTCGCGGCAAGGGCTCACTCTCGGGCGTCGAACGCTCTCACGAGGCGGACAAAGTCGTCCGGCGCGATGTCCTCGGCGCGGGCGTTGTCGGCGAGGCCCAGCGCGGCATAGGCCCTGTCTACCGTGGCATGGGCCGTGTCGGTCTTTTTGCCCCCCGCCATTCGCAAGAGGATGCCCCGCAGCAGTTTGCGGCGGTGGCAGAAGACCTCGCGGACGAATCCGTGGAAGCGGGCGAGGTCGCCGATCGCGGCCCGCCGGTCCGGTTCGAGATCGAGCCGGATGATGGCGGATTCGACCTTTGGTCGTGGCCAGAACACGCCCGGCGGGAGCACCCGGATAATCTCGCCGCGGCACTGGGCACCCACCCAGACAGACAGGGCATTGTAGGACCCGGTGCCCGCCGTGGCCGTCATTCGTTCGGCCATCTCCCGCTGCACGGTCACCACGGCCACGTCGAAGGGGCGGGGGAGGGCGAGCAGGTTCGAGATCACCGGCGTGGCCACGCAGTAGGGCAGGTTGGCCACGAGCAGAAGTCGGCCGTTCGGCGCGGCTCCGCGGGCCGCATCGATCGCTTCGAGCAGGCCCGGCGCGAACCGGTGCTTGCCGGCCAACGCGTCTCCCTCGACGAGCGTAACCGTATCCCGCTCGATGAGCCGGTCGCGGGCCAACTGGGCCAGCCGGGAATCGATCTCCGCGGTCACCACCCGGGCCGCGGCTGCCGCCACCCGCTCGGTGACCACACCCGTGCCGGAGCCCACTTCCAGCACCACGTCGTCCGGCCCGATCTCCGCCGACCGTACGAGCAGGTCGATCAGGTTCAGGTCGACGAGGAAGTTCTGCCCGCGACGGGCGTCGATCGTGAAGCCGACCTGCGAGAAGAGTTTCTTGAGGTAGGCGGTCGTCTGCCGCTGTGGTGGCACGGCGGCTGGCTGGTGGTCGAGTGTCATGAGGGATTCCGGGAGCCCAGCCAGCGGTCAACATACTTGAAGATCAGGTCGGTCTCGAGGTTCACGCCGTCGCCCGGCGCGAGGGTTCCCAGCGTGGTGCAGGCGAGCGTGTGGGGGATCAGGGCAACGCTGAACTCCGTTGCGGTCACATCGACCACCGTCAGGCTCACGCCATCCACCGCCACGGAGCCCTTGCCCGCCATCTGGGTAAGGAGCGAGGCGGGGGCCTCAAACCGGCAGGTGATCCAGTCTCCCTCCTGCACCCGTGAGGCGAGCCGGCCCATGCCGTCGACGTGTCCGGTCACCAGATGACCCCCGAGCCGGTCGGAGAGCCGCAGCGACCGTTCCAGGTTGACGGGGTCACCCGGTCTCACGCCGCCCAGCGTGGTGCGGGAGAGGGTTTCAGGGCCGAGTTGAAACTCGAGGTGCGGTCCTTCGATGCGGATCACCGAGAGGCAGCAGCCGTTGGTGCAGATGCTGTCGCCGACGGCTGCATCGGCGGCAAGCTGACCCGCATCGACGATCAGCCTCAGGCCGGGCGGCTCCGTGACGGCGTCGACGATGCGGCCGAGGGATTCGACGAGACCGGTGAACATTCGCGGCGTGCCATCCAAGGAGAGCGGAAACCCACCAGAATACCCGGGCCTCGGGGCAGGGGACAGCCGCGGGCCTCCTTCGCCGCTGCTCTTGCGTCGGGATGCCCCGCTGGCACAATGCCGTCGGTTGCGGCCGACCGGCGGTCGCCTCCACCGACCACGTTCATCCCACTCCCTCCTCGAGGTCCTCATGTCCACGATTGTCGACGTCCACGCCCGCCAGATTCTCGACAGCCGCGGCAATCCGACGATTGAGGTCGACGTCGCCCTGGCCGACGGCGCGAGCGGTCGTGCCGCGGTTCCATCGGGGGCGAGCACCGGCGCCCACGAGGCCTGGGAGAAGCGGGACGGCGACGCGAGCGTGTATCTGGGCAAGGGCGTGCTGGAGGCCGTCGAGAGCGTCAACACCCGCATCGCCGACGAACTGGAAGGCTGCGATGCCCTCGACCAGACGACCGTCGACGAACTGATGCTCGAACTCGACGGCACGCCCAACAAGAAGGTGCTGGGCGCCAACGCGATCCTCGGTGTTTCGCTCGCCGTGGCCCACGCGGCGGCCGAGCACTGCGGCCTGCCTCTCTACCGCTATCTCGGCGGCGCCACGGCCCGGCTACTGCCCGCGCCGATGATGAACATCATCAATGGCGGTGCCCACGCCGACAATCCGCTCGATGTTCAGGAGTTTATGGTGATGCCCCTGGGCTTCGACACCTTCGACGAGGCCCTGCGGGCCGGCGTCGAGACCTTCCACGCGCTCAAGAAGGTGCTCAAGGACAAAAAGCTTTCCACGGCCGTCGGTGACGAGGGGGGCTTCGCCCCGCACATCGGCACCTGCGCCGAAGCGCTGGAGGTGATCCTCGCCGCGATCTCCAATGCCGGCTACAAGCCGGGTGAACAGATCGCCATCGCCCTCGACTGCGCCGCCACCGAGATGTACGACGCCAAGAGCGGCACCTACACGATCGAGGGCAAGTCGCTCGACTCCGCCGGCATGGTCAACTTCCTCGCCGACCTGGCGGGCAGGTACCCGATCATGTCGATCGAAGACGGCTGCTCGGAGGACGACTGGAAGGGCTGGAAGCTGATCACGGAGAAGCTCGGCGAGAAGGTGCAGCTCGTGGGTGACGACCTGTTTGTCACCAACTCCGAGCGGCTTTCCCGCGGCATTGCCGAGGGCGTGGCCAACAGCATCCTCGTGAAGGTCAACCAGATCGGTACGCTCACCGAGACGATCGCGGCGGTGCAGATGGCCCATCGCGCCGGCTACACCTCGGTCTCCAGCCATCGCAGCGGCGAGACCGAAGACGCCACGATCGCCGATCTGGCCGTCGGTCTTTCGACGGGCCAGATCAAGACCGGCTC